>DATNGY010000258.1:0-2757 GCA_035605735.1 Solirubrobacteraceae bacterium | reverse complement strand
GTTCGCCGACGCCCTCGGGACGCGCGGTGAGCCGGGCCTCGACGCTGCGCTCGTCGAGGAGCGCCTGGCCGGCGTACCGGGGAGCCGCGTGCTCCTCGTGCTCGACGACCTCCAGTGGGCCGACCGGGTCACGCTGGCGCTGCTCTGCCGGATCGTCCGCGGGCCGCTCTCGTCTCGCCTGATCGTGATCGGCACCTATCGCGAGGACGCGGCCGACGCGCCGCTCTACGGGGCGTTGGCCGACATCCGGCGCAGCTGCGACGTGCAGCGCGTCGAGCTCGGCGGTCTCGGGCTGGCCGAGGTGGCGGCGTTGATCGGCAGCGCGTTCGAGACGAGCGCGGCCGCAGCGGAAGCCCGCACGATCCACGACCGCACCGGCGGCAACCCGTTCTACGTCCGCGAGCTCGCGCGACATGTCGCGGAGCGGCCGGCGACCGCCTTCGTGGACGTGCCGGAGGGCATTCGCGACGTGGTGCGCGCGCGGCTGAAGCGGCTGTCGCCGGGGTGCGCCGACGCGCTCGGCGCGGCGGCGGTGCTGGGAGATTCCTTCGACGTCGCCGTGCTCGCCGCGGTCACCGGGAACGAGGAGGACGAGCTGCAGCGGATCCTGGACGAGGTCGCCGAGGCAGGGCTCGTCGAGGAGGTCTCCGCCGGGCGCTACCGCTTCGCCCACCGCCTGACGCGCGACGCCGTGTACGCGGGCCTCGGCCCGAGCAAGAGAGCGCGGCTCCACGCCGCGGCGGCAACCGCCCTGGCGGAGCAGCAGGGCCGGGCGCCCGGGAGGCGGCTGGGCGAGATCGCGCTGCACCGGTGCGAGGCCGCCGGCGAGGCCGGAGACGTGGAGGCGGTCGACCTGGCGGCCGAGGCCGCCGCGATCGCCATGGACGAAGGCGCCTACGAGCAGGCGGTCGCGCTCCTTACGCGGGCGCTCGCGGTCGTTCCGGACGGCGACATCGAGCGCCGCCGCTCGATCGCCGGGCACCGGGCACGCGCCTTCGCGCGCCTGACGCACGCGATTCTCGATACGCCCGCGTCCTAGAGGTTCGCCGCGGCGGCGCGGCGGCGCACGTCTTCGGGCGTGACGTCGTCGACGATCTCGTAGAGGTTGGTGATCACGTGCGCTCCGAATCCGTCGGCGTGCTCCCGCAGCATCTCCTCGGTCGGCGCGGAGTAGATGCAGTACGTCTTGATCGCGCCGTCGTCGTCCATCACGACGTGACTGTGCTCCCAGGTGATCTCCGGGTAGCGCTCCGCGGCGATGCGGTCGGAGCGGACAGTCGCGGCGAGCATGTCCTCGTCGCTGATCCGGTCGAAGAACCGCTCGATCAGGTAGCGCGGCATCGGCTCTCAGCGTAACGACTGGGCGAGGGCGACCAGACGCCCCCGCCCAGGCACCGGGAGACGTCAGCAGTGCACGCGCGGGTTCCAGGGCTGTGTGAGCCCGGCCGGGTTGCGCTTCCAGATCCAGACGTGCAGCGCGTAGAAGGCGGGGATGCCGAACCGGTTCGGGGCCGGCGTGAGGAAGAACTCCTGCCCGAAGAGCGACGGCGGCGAGGAGTGCTGCGCGTTCCAGGCGTCGGCGAAGACGATGTACTCGAGCGCCGCGAGCCTCAGCGTCCGGTCCCGCATCGGTGCGTAGACGAGCGCTTCCGGGTTCAGCGGGTCGAGCTGGGTGTCGCCCACGCCGCCGTTGACCCAGTGCACGCCCATGCCGCCCACGGGCTGGTTGTCGATGCACGCGATGTTCTGCGCGTCGCGCAGCAGGGAGTACCCGGCCCCCTGGGCGACGCTGATGTCGTGGTACTTGGCCGTGGCGTGACGCAGTGCCTGCGCCGCGGTCGGGTGGTCCTTCGTGGTTCCCGCCTGCGCGACGACGGCGGTCACCGCGATCGCCGCGGCGGCTAGCGCCACCCCGCCGAGCGCAAGGCGTCTACGTGAGAGACGTCGCATGGATCCTCCTTCGTTCGTGCTCGGGCGCGCCTGCCGGACGAGATCGTCGTGCCGGGCGTCGAGCGCCGAGGTGACGACGTGCGGATGCAAGTTCACGCCACGACGCTAGGAGCACGGCCACGGGGCCCGCATCGGCCGGGCTACCTACGTTTCGGCTCGCCTCTACCTATCTTCGGCGAGCCCGAGGCGAACCGCCTCGGCGCTCGCCTCGGCCCGCGAGCGGACGTCCAGCTTGCGCAGGATCGCCGAGACGTGGTGGTCGACCGTGCGGGCGGAGACGAAGAGCCGGTCGGCGATCTCGGCGTTGCGCAACCCGTCCGCGACGAGGTCCAAGACCTCGACCTCGCGCGTGGTCAGGCCTGCCGGGTTCGAACGCGTCGTCGAGCGCGGGCCCCGCGGCAGCCCGCGTACACCCAGCTCGCGCAGCTGACGCGTGACATGTGACGCGGCCGGCTTGGCACCGAGGGGGCGCAGGATGTCCAACGCCCGGCGAAGCGACTCTTCCTCGCCGCCCTCGGCGAGCGCGAGCGCTGCCTCGTAGGGACAGCCGAGCTCGGACCAGCGCTCGGCCGCGCGCCTCCAGTCGCCGGCGAGCTGAAGCGCCCACGGTTCGGCGACGAGAGGCGGCCGATCCTCCTCGACGCCGGAACGGCGCCGCCAGGACGCGAGCTCCCCGGCCCACCAGGGAGCGCGGCCGTTGATGGAGCGGGCGAGCGCCTCCTCCGTCTCACTTGCCACGGCGCCTGGGTTACCGCTCAGCCAAAACGCCTCCGCCCTGGCCGCGGCCACTGGTGCCACCCACTGCAG
>DATNGY010000257.1:0-3312 GCA_035605735.1 Solirubrobacteraceae bacterium | reverse complement strand
GGACGCGGCTCGAGGCCGAGGCGACGCTCGACGGCGCGCGCCGGCGCGCCGACGCGGACCTCGCGGCGGCGGCTCGCGTCCGCGAGCAGGCCGAGGGCGAGCGCGCGCGGATCCTCGACGACGCGCGCGCGGAGGCGGCCGCCAAGGACGTCGTCGAGGCCGCGCGGGCACGGGCCGCGGCGATCCTCGACGACGCGCGGGGCGAGGGCGAGCGGATCCTCGCCAGGGCGAGCGGGGCCGCCGAGCAGGAGCTCGCCGCCGCCCGCCGCGCGGGCGAGCAGCTGACCGCAGTGATGCAGCGCCAGGCCGCGGAGGCGGCCGACGCGCTGCGCGTGCGCGCCGAGGAGGAGGTCGCGGCCTACGTCGAGCGCCGGCGCCGCGAGGCCGACCGGCTCGTCCGCGCCGCCCGCCGCGAGCGCGGCTCGGGGTCGTAGCGTGGTCGAGGCTCGTCCCGCGCGCCGGTCTCGCGCGCAGTGAGCCCCGGCTTGACGCGCCGTCAGCGGTGCTGGGAGCGTAGGCCGCATGTACGACTACGTCATCGTCGGCGCAGGGTCCGCCGGCTGCGTGCTGGCCAACCGGCTCAGCAAGGACCCGGAGATCAGCGTCCTGCTCGTCGAGGCGGGGCCCGCGGACACGGCGGACTTCATCCACATCCCCGCCGCGTTCTCCGCGCTGTTTCGCACCCAGCACGACTGGGACCACATGACCGGCTGGGAGCCGGGCGCGAACAACCGCCGCATCTACCTGCCGCGCGGACGGATGCTCGGCGGCTCCTCGTCGCTGAACGCGATGATCTACATCCGCGGCAACCCGCTCGACTACGACGAGTGGGCGGCGGCCGGATGCGAGGGCTGGTCCTTCGCCGAGCTGCTGCCCTACTTCAAGCGCGCCGAGGCCAACGAGCGCGGCGCCGACGCGTTCCACGGCGCCGACGGCCCGCTGCCGGTCTCCGACGCCCGGGCGCGCAGCGAGTCCGCACAGGCGTTCGTCGAGGCCGCGGTCGACGCCGGTCACCCCGCCAACGACGACTTCAACGGCCAGCGCCAGGACGGCGTCGGCTTCTACCAGCTCACCCAGCGCGCTGGCCGCCGCGCCTCCACGGCGGTCGCCTACCTGCATCCGGTGGTGGAGCGCCCGAACCTCCACGTCGAGACCCACGCCCAGGTCCTCAAGGTGCTCTTCGAGGGCACGCGCGCGATCGGCGTCCAGGCCGGCCGCGCGGGCGACGTGCTCGAGTGGCGCGCGGGGACGGAGGTCATCCTCTGCGGCGGCTCCTACAACTCTCCGCAGCTGCTCATGCTGTCGGGCATCGGTCGTCCCGAGGAGCTCAAGCTCCTGCAGATCCCCGTCGTCGCCGAGTCACGCGAGGTCGGGATGAACCTCTCGGATCATCCCGCGGCCGGGATCGTCTGGTTCAGCGAGGACGAGAGCTCGCTCAAGGATGCGCTCAACGACGCGAACCTCGCGCAGTGGATGGAGGGTCAGGGCCCGCTGACCTCGAACATCGGCGAGAGCGGCGGCTTCCTGCGCACGCGCCCGGGGCTCGAGGCGCCCGATGTCCAGTTCCACATGCTCCCGGTCGTCTATGAGCAGGAGGGCCAGCTGGCGCCGCCGGCGCACGGCTGGACGCTGTCGGTCTGCGTGCTCAAGCCCAGGGCGCGCGGGCTCGTGGCCCTGACCTCGCCCGACCCGACGGCGAAGCCCTTCATCGTCCACGGCTATCTCGGCCACGAGGACGACGTGCGCTCCGCGGTGGCGGGCATGCAGGCGGCGATGGCCATCGCCGAGCACGAGCCGCTCGCGCGCTTCGCCACGACGCCGCACCTCGTCCCGGCCTCGGCCGACGACGACGACGTCCTCGCCCACTTCCGCCAGACCGTGCAGACGATCTACCACCCGGTCGGCACCTGCCGCATGGGCCGCGAGCCCGAGAGCGTCGTCGACCCGTCGCTGCGCGTCCGCGGCGTGGAGGCGCTGCGCGTGGTCGACGCGTCGGTCATGCCGAGCACGCCCCGGGGCAACACGAATGCCCCGACGATCGCGCTCGCCGAGCGCGCCGCCGACCTCGTCCTCGGGCGTGGGCCGCTCGCTCCCGAGGCGCCGGCGCGGGAGGCCGCGCCGGCGTGACGGCGCCGGCCGGGACGTCGAGGATCCGTGAAGCCGGTCGTCGCCCGCTCCGCGCTCGGCGCCGCGGCGGCGGTCGTGGCCACGGCCGGCGCCGTGGCGCTCGCGCTGCACGACGGGGGCGACGACGCGCCGCCGCGAGCGCCGTCGCCCCCGTTCGTGGCCTCCGTGCGCGGCGAGCGCGCGGTGCTCTGGGCCGTCGGCGACGGGGCCGACGGCGCCGCGGCCGGGAGGGCGGTGGCGGCGCGCATCGCCGGCGGGCGCGCGGATCGCCTGCTCTACCTCGGCGACGTCTACGGCGCCGGCCGCCGGCCCGACGGAACGGCCGCCGACTACCGCGACCACTACGACCCGCTCTACGGCGGGCTCGCCGCGCGCACGGCGCCCACGCCGGGCAACCACGAGTGGCCGCAGCGCGCCCGGGGCTACGACCCGTACTGGAAGAAGGTCCACGGGCGGGCGCCGGCGTACTACGCGTTCTCGGCCGGCGGTTGGCGGGTCATCAGCCTCAACTCGCAGGCGCCCCACGGCGCCGGCTCGGCGCAGCTGGGCTGGCTGCGCGGCGAGCTGCGGCGACGCGGGACGTGCCGGCTCGCCTTCTGGCATCGCCCCCGCTTCAGCGCCGGGCCGCACGGCGACCAGCCGGACGTCGCGCCGCTCTGGGGCGCGCTGCGCGGCCGCGCCGTGCTCGTCGTCTCCGGCCACGACCACGACATGCAGCGGCTGCGCCCGATGGACGGCATCACGCAGCTCGTCTCCGGGGCGGGCGGGCACGGTCACTACGCGGTCAGGACCGCCGACCGCCGGGTCGCGTTCAGCAACGACCGCGTCTACGGCGCGCTGCGGATCGGGTTGCGCGCCGGTGGCGCGAGCCTCGCGTTCGTCTCCGCCGGCGGGCGCGTGCTCGACCGCCACCGCGTCGCCTGCAAGCCGATCACGGCCGGATCGGCGTGACGGTGTGGGCCCCGTCCTGGGTCACCCACACGCGTCCGGCGCCGACCGCGATCTCGCGCGGCGGGCCGCCGATGTCGATCGGGCTCCCGACGCGCTTCATCGTCGCGGGGTCGATGCGCGTGACCTCGCCGGCGTCGCCGCCGCTCGGTGCTCGGCTCAGCGCCCAGACGTCGTGCGCGTCGGCCGCTATCGACGTGAGCGCCGGATCGACCCTCACGGGTTCGCCCTCGGTCT
>DATNGY010000256.1:0-4262 GCA_035605735.1 Solirubrobacteraceae bacterium | reverse complement strand
GTGTCGACGTTGCCGCGCAGCTCGACGACCTCGAGGTCCTCGCGCAACGCGCGCAGCTGCGCCGTGCGCCGCAGGGACGCCGTACCGACCCGCGCCCTGGGGGCGAGCGCGCCGAGGCCGTCGGCCCCGCAGAGGGCGTCGCGCGGATCCGCGCGCTCGGGCACGGCGGCAATGACGATGCCGTCGGGCAGCTCGGTCGGGACGTCCTTGGCGGAGTGCACGGCCGCGTCGACGGCGCCCTCGAGCAGCGCGGCGTCGAGCTCGCGTACCCAGCGCTCCTTGTCGCCGGCGTCGGTCCCGCGGTCGCCGGACGTCGTCACGGTGACGAGCTCGTGGCGGCCGTGGAGGAGCGCGGCGACCTCGCGGGCCTGCGCCAGCGCGAGCGCGCTGCCGCGCGTGCCGATCCTCACGCCCGGCGCTTGCCCGTGCCCGTCGGCGGAACGCCGACATGGGTACCCGTGCCCGTCGGCGGAACGCCGACATGGGTACCTGTGCCCGTCGTCGGAACGCCGACATCGGTACCCGTGCCCGTCCGCGGAACGCGGGCAGGGGTGAGCGCGCGCACGTTGTCGGCCGCGGGCGACTCGGCCGGCGCGGTGGCCGGCGGGTCGTCGTCGAGGCCGAAGAGCTCGCGCACGAGCTGCTGGCGCCCGTGGCCGCCCTCGCGGGCCTTGAGGCGGATCGTCGGCTCGTGGAGGAGGCGCTGGACGACGGCCCGGGCGATCGCCTCGATGCGCTGCAGGTCACGGCCCGAGACCGACTCCCAGCGGCCCGCGTTCTCGCCGAGGACCTGGTCGACGATCGCCGCCCCGCGCTCGCGCAGCGCGGCGATCGTGGGGACGACGTCGAGCTGGCCCATCCAGCGCGCGAAGCGCTGGATCTCGTCCTCGATCACGGCCTCGGCCCGCTCGCGCTCGCCGTCGCGCACCTCGAGGTTGCGCGCCACGACGGCCTGCAGGTCGTCGATGTCGTAGCGCGTGATGCCCTCGATCGCGTCGCTTTCGGGCTCGATGTCGCGCGGCACTGCGATATCGATGAGCACGAGCGGCCGGCCGCCGCGCACGCGCATCACGTCCGCGAGCTCCTCGGCCCCGAGGATCGCGTGCGGCGAGGAGGTCGAAGCGACGACGATGTCGGCCTCGAGCAGGTACTCCGGCAGCTCGTGCAGGGAGCCGACGCGGCCGCCGAAGCGCGCGGCCAGCGAGCGCGCGCGGTCGGCGTGGCGGTTGGCGATGAAGATCGTCCGCACGCCCTGCGCGGCGAGCGCGCGGGCGGTGAGCTCGGCGGTCTCGCCGGCCCCGATGACGAGGACGTCGCGCGCGCCGAGCTCGCCGACGACGTCGCGCGCGAGGTCGACGGCCACCGTCGAGACGCTCGTGCGGCTCGCCCCGATGCCCGTCTCCGCGCGGACGCGCTTGCCGGCGCGCGCGGCCGCGGCGAAGAGCCGGTTCGTGAGCGTGCCGGTCGTCCCCGCTGCGAGCGCGACCTCGTAGGCGCGGCGAACCTGCCCCTGGACCTCGGCCTCGCCGACGATCATCGACTCGAGGCCCGCCGTCACGCGGTAGAGCTGGCGGGCGGCGTCGCAGTTGCGCGGCGAGATGACGAGCCCCGCGAGCTCGGTCGGGCGGATCCCGGCGCGCGTGGCCAGGCGCCCCAGGAGCTCGCCCTCGGCGCGGACCGGGTTGCCGACGACTAGGTAGACCTCTGTGCGGTTGCACGTCGAGATCACGACCGCCTCGTGGATGTCGTCGAGCGCGACGAGCTCGCGGGCGAACGCGGTCGCCTCGCGGTCGGTCAGGGCCAGGCGCTCGCGCAGCGCGACCGGGGCGTTCTTGTGCGAGAGGCCGAGCGCGAGGAGCTCCATCAGCGGGCACCTACCTCCTCGCCCGTGCGATCGCGCTCAGGGGCGACGCGGGCGTCGGCCAGCTCGTTGAGCTCGACGAGCTCGCGCTCGAGGCGCGCGAGCTTGCGCGCCATGATCACGAGGTAGAGGAGAACGAGGGCGAAGACCACGAGGTAGGCCGCCGCGACGTAGCCGGTGTTGTCGGGGAGCGCGTCGGTCACGGTGACGGGAGGCTCGGCGCCGCGCTGCGGCCGCGGGCGGGTAGGCCGCGGTCGCCATCCGCCGTGAGCTTGCGTCGCAGCGAGCGCAGCTGCGCGGAGGCGTGCTTGGACGTCATCTCGTAGCGCCACAGCGTCACGAAGAGCAGCGCGAACGCCGCGAGCGAGACGAGGAAGGCGACCTGCATCCGCGGCGGCAGGCCGCCGTCGGCGGTCGCGAACACGCGCGGGTGCGTGTAGGACTGCGCGAGGCGGACGGCGACGAAGTTCAGCGGCACGAACGCCCCGGCCGTGATCGCGAAGACCGAGGCGTAGCGCGCCTGGCGCTCGGGATCCTCGATCGAGAAGCGCAGGGGCTGGTAGGTCGCGTAGAGCAGGAAGATGATGAGGAACGACACGAGCGTCGGCTCGTCCCAGACCCACCAGTGCCCCCAGCTCGCCTTGGCCCAGATCGCGCCCGTGACGAGCACGCCGGCGCCGAGGACGAGGCTCAGGTGGATCGCGACGTAGCTGCGCAGGTCGTAGCGCGGGTCGCGCGTGCGCAGGTGCTGGATCGCCATCACTCCGCCGAAGACGAACCCGCAGAGCGCGACGATCGCGAGCGGCACGTGGACGTAGAAGATCTTCTGCATGAAGCCCTGGTCGGCGTCCATGGGCGCGTAGAAGAAGGCCAGCGCCAGCGCCGCCGTCATCGTCGCGGCGGTCAGGAGCGAGAGGGTGGTGAGGCGCGTTCCGTACCGCATCTCGGGGGCGCCTAGTCCTCGACCAGGAAGTCGAAGAGCGCGTACGCGAGCAGCCCGAAGAGCAGATCATAGAGCGCGAGGATCGCCACCCAGCGCAGCGGGAGCGACCCGGCGCCCGCTTCTGCGAAGAGCGGCGTCGTCGCCTTCGCCGCGCCGATGACCACGGGGATCAGGAGCGGCAGGGCCAGCAGCGGGACGAGTAGGTCGCGCGCGCGCGTCTGCACCGCCAGCGCCCCGACGAGCGTGCCGGTCACCGCGATCCCGGCGTCCGCCAGCGCGAGCACGGCGACGAGCCTGGCGAGCTCGCCCGCCGAAGGGGCCGGCCCGAGCAGGAGGATCGCGAAGGCCGGGACCGCGACGAGCTCGACCGCGGCGAGGAAGGCCAGCAGCGCGGCGACCTTGGCTACGAGCAGCGCCGTGCGGTCGACCGGCGCGAGCAGGAACGCGTCGAGCCCGCCCTCCTCGTGGTCGGCCACGAACAGCCGGCTGGTGCCGAGCATCGCCGCGAAGAGCAGCGTCACCCAGAGGACTCCGGCGGCGAGGTCGCCGGCCACCTGGCCGCGCTGAAGCGCGAAGTGGAAGACGACGAGCGTCGAGACGCTGAACAGCGCCATCGCGGGGACGATCTGCGGCGCGCGCAGCTCGAGCTGGAGCTCCTTGCGCAGCAGGGCGCCGACCGCGCGGCTCACCGGTAGAGCCTCCCGATCTCGGCCGGGTCGACGTCGGCCGCGCGGCGCAGGAGCTCGGCCCGCCCGGCGCGCAGGCCGAGCGCGAGGTCGGCCTCGGCGAGGCCGCCCGAGGGGTCGTGGCTCGTCACGACCCGCGTGCGCCCGTCCCCCGCGCCGATCAGCGGCTCGACGAGGGCGGCGGCGGCCGGGTCGAGGTGGGCGCGCGGCTCGTCGAGGAGGAGCAGCTCGGGCTCGTGCAGGACCGCGCGGCAGACCGCCAGGCGCTGGACCATCCCGCGCGAGAACGTGTGGACCCTCTCGTCGGCGCGCGCGGCGAGGCCGACGTGCTCGAGCAGCGCCTCGGCGCGCCCGCGGGCGACGCCGTGCAGGCGCGCGTGGAAGCGCAGGTTCTCGCGTGCCGTCAGGTCGCCGTAGAGCAGCGGCTCGTGGGCGAGCAGGCCGAGGTGACCGCGGACGGCCCAGCCCTCGCCGGGGAGCGCGCGGCCGAGGACGCGCGCGGCGCCGGCGTGCGGGCGCAGGAGCGTGGCGAGCACGCGCAACAGCGTCGACTTGCCGGCGCCGTTGGGCCCGAAGACGACGAGCGTGGCGCCGGCCGGGACCGAAACCGTCACGCCGTCGAGCGCCACGCGCTCGCCGTAGCGGCGCGTCAGCCCGTCGAGCTCAATGGCTGGCGCGGCTGCCACCTTCGCTGGCCAGCGTGGCGGCGGCGTGGCGGAGGACCGGGGCCAAGAGGCCGAAGAGCTGCTCGACGGCCTTCGGGTTGCCGGGG
>DATNGY010000255.1:0-3915 GCA_035605735.1 Solirubrobacteraceae bacterium | reverse complement strand
GAGTCTTGACCGACGCCCGCTTCGGCGACCGCGCCCGAGCCGTGGCCGCCGAGCTCGACGCGCTCCCGACGCCGGACGCGGCGGTGGAGGACCTGCGCGAGGTCGCGGGCCTCCGCGCGGCCGCGGCGTGAACGTGGTCAGCGGGCGTCGGCCGCGCCGGTGACGAACGCCGCGACGTGCGCGGCCGCCATCTCCCCCGCGGCCAGCATGGGCTCGACCGTGCGCTGCGCGCGGCACAGGACGAAGGCGCCCTCGAGCGCCGCCAGCACCGCCAGCGCGCGGTCGCGATCGCCGAGGCGCTCGGTCAGCGCGACCGTCCACTGCTCGAAGACGTCGGCGGTCGCGCGGCGGAGGGCGTCGTTCGTGCTGGCCACCTCCAGGGCGACGGTGGTGATCGGGCACGCGTCCTGGAAGTCCGTCGACGCGAGCGTCTCCGCCGCGCCCTCGAACACTGCGCGCACCGACGCCTCGGGGTCTGACTCCGCGTCGTAGACCGCCGTCACGAGCGCCTGGAAGAACGCGCCGCCGGCGCGGATCACCTCGTCCGCGAGCTGCTGCTTGCCGCCGGGAAAGTGGTGATAGAGCGAGCCGAACGGCGCGTGGGCCTCGGCGACCACCTGCTTGAGCCCGGTGCCGGCATAGCCCTGGCGCCGGAACAGCTCGGCTGTCGCGTAGAGGATCCGCTCGCGGGTGGGGGTGGCGGCCGCTTCCATGGCCGGCAGTGTACGCTTCGATTCACTAGAGCGATCTACCTAAACGAGGAGGCTCCCGGCATGCACCTCAGAAGCGCTCTCGCCGGCGCGGCGCTCGCGATCGCCGGCCGCGCGCTCGTTCCGAAGCTGCTGCTCGTCAAGTTCGGGCGCGACGTCGAGAAGCTCAACGACGGCGACCACTCGACGCTGATGAACGCCTACGCCGACGATGCGGTCCTCCACTTCAACTCCGGCGACCACCGGTGGGCGGGGGACTGGGTCGGCAAGGCGGCCATCGACCGCTTCATGCAGAACTTCACCGCCGCCAAGATCCAGGGCGAGATCAAGCAGATCCTGGTCGGCGGCCCGCCGTGGGCGATGACGATGATGGTCCGCTTCGACGACCACGCCGACGATCCGGACGGCACGCGGCTCTACGAGAACCGGACGGTGCTCGTGCTGCGCATGAAGTGGGGCAAGGTCGTCGAGCAGACGGACTTCTACGTCGACACGCGCAACATCGCGGAGTTCGACCGCAAGCTCGCCGAGCTCGGCGTCGCCTCGGTCCCGAAGGCGGCGTGACGGCGCGTCAGCCGGCGAACCTCAGCCGCCGGTCGCGCCACGAGACGACCCCGCCGAGGACGCCGAGGTAGGCCGTGCCGTCGGGCCCGAGGGTCACGGGGGCGAAGTTGTTGTTGAACAGCGACCCGGCCCCGCCGAGGACCCGGAATGCCGTGCGCCCGCGGCGGACGTCGAGCGCCGCGAGGTACCAGGCGTCGACGCCGTCGCGGCGCGGCGGCTTGACGTACGTGTAGACGAGTCCCGCCGCGAGCGAGAGCTTCGGCACGGCCGACGGCGAGATCTCGCGGCTGCGCCAGACCGTGCGACAGCCGCGCGGCGTCACGTCCACGCGCGTCAGGCCCGGCGTCGTCGAGCGCCCGCCGCTCGTGGCGGCCGGCCCGCTGTAGCCGAAGTTGTTCTCGACCACGATCGTGCGGTCGGTCGCGACGAGCGACTGGTCGGTGGCCGACGCGCCGCGGGCGAAGACGGGCACGCGGCAGACGCGGCGTCCCTTACGCCGGTCGAGCACGAGCACGGCCATCGGGTCGGCGTTGTCGGTGATCGCGACGAGGTGGCCGCCCATCAGCGTCGGCGTCGTGCCCGACCCGGTCTCGGTCTGGCCGGGCTTGCGCACGCCCGTGTTCGCGTAGCGCGCGCGCCAGGCGATGCGCACGCCGCCGTCGCGGCCGGCGACGAGCCGGTAGAGCGCGGCGTCGGTGACGACGTAGACGCCGCCGTCGGGCCCGACCGCGAACGAGTTGCCGATCGCCTCGCCCAGCGCGCGCGCGTGCGGGCGCCCGCCGCGCCGCCCGACCCAGCCCACGACGCCGGCCTTCGACGCGAACCACAGTCGCCCGCGCCAGTCGGGCAGCGCCGAGATGACCTGGTCGCCCGCCGCCACGGCGCGCGTCAGGTCGATGTCGGCTCGCGGGACGAGCCGCCGTCCGCGGACCGCGACGACGCGCACGTGGCGCGTCGTCGTCGGGATCACGGCGCGGTCGCGGTCGTCGAGGAAGAAGTAGCCGCCGCCCGCGAAGTTGGTCAGCGGGTTGCCCGAGCCCGGCGGGCGCGGCGGCAGGTCGTAGCGGGCGAGCGTCGCGAGCGTGCGCGGCGCGATCAGCTGCAACTGCGGCCCGACGAGCCCGACGCAGACCGTCACGAGCCGGCCGCGGCGATCGAAGGCGATCGACGCGCACTCGCGCAGGCCCTTGTCGGCCGACCGCCGCGCGATCCCGCCGACGCCGAGTGGCCCGAGCCCGGCGTTCGTGTCGCTCTGGAACGCGTCGACGTGGATGTTCGAGCGCCCGTTCGCGGCCATGAACGGGTGCTGCGGGATCGCCGCCGCCACGAACGGGCGCGCGTGCGCCGGCGCGCCCACGAAGCGCGCGAGCGCCGCCGGGGCGGGCGGGAGCGGGACGACCGCGGCGGCGGCGAGCAGGGCGGCGGGGGGCATGGCGCGAGCATCCTCGCACCGTGCAGCGGGCCGGAGGCGGGTCTACGCTCAGCACATGGCCCGAGCGGTGGCGAGCCTGACCGACGACCGGCCCCCCTCGCGGCTCGTCGGCCTCGCCGTCGCCGCCGTCGCCGTCGCCGTCGTCACGCTCGTCGATTTCCCGCTCGCCGAGGTCGCGCCGCCCGTCTCGCTCGGCGTCGTCTACCTGCTCGCCGTCCTCGGCGTCTCGACGCTGTGGGGCCCGTGGCTCGGGATCGCGACCGCGGTCGCTAGCGCGGCCGCCCTCAACTTCTTCCACCTTCCCCCGACCGGGCGCTTCACGATCTCCGAGGGCGAGAACTGGGTCGCGCTCGGGGTCTTCTTCGTCGCCGCGGTCGCCGCGAGCACGCTCGCCGAGCGCTGGCGCCGGCGCGTGCGCGAAGCCGACCAGCGCCGCCGCGAGGCCGACCTCGCCGTCGAGCTCGCGCGCCTGCTCCTGCGCGGCGAGCTCCAGGACGGCCTGCCGGTCGCGGCGCACCGGCTCGCGCTCGCGCTGCGGCTGCCGTCGGCCGCGATCGAGCTGCGCGCCGTCGAGGGCGACGAGCGCCGCGTCGCCTTCGCGCTGCGCGACGAGGCGCGCCAGATCGGGACGCTGCTCGTGCCCGCGGGCGTGCCGGAGACGACGCTGCGGCGCCTGCAGGAGCGCGTCGTGCCCTCGCTCGAGGCGTTGCTCGTCGCCGCGCTCGAGCGCGACGAGCTGCTCAACGACGTCGTCGAGACGCGCGCGCTCCGCCGCAGCGACGTGGTGAAGACCGCGCTCCTGCGGGCGGTCTCGCACGACCTGCGATCGCCGCTGACCGCGATCCTGGCCGCGGCCGAGCCGCTCGGCGCCGACCGCATCGACGACGCCGAGCGCCGTGAGCTCGCGGACGACGTGCGCATGGAGGCCGAACGGCTCGCGCGGCTCATCGAGCAGCTGCTCGACCTCAGCCGGCTCGAGGCGGGCGGCGCCGAGGCGCGCCCCGAGTGGAGCGATCTCGGCGACGTCGTCCAGGCCGCCGCCGACGAGCTCCGCCTCCCGGACGGCGCGATCCGCGTGCAGGTCGCGCCCGACACGCCGCTCCTGCGCTTCGACCCCGTGCAGCTGCAGCGCGCGCTCGTCAACCTCCTCGGCAACGCCTCGCGCTACTCGAACGGCCGTCCGGTGCAGGTCCGGGCGGCGCCCGCGCC
>DATNGY010000254.1:0-7708 GCA_035605735.1 Solirubrobacteraceae bacterium | reverse complement strand
GACGTGCTCGGCGATGTGCTCGGCCGCCTCCTCCTCGGCCGAGCCGCCGATCTCGCCGGCCATGACGATCAGCTCGGTCTCGGCGTCGTCCTCGAAGAGCGTGATGATGTCGATGAACGAGGAGCCGGGCACCGGGTCGCCGCCGATGCCGACGATCGACGAGTTGCCGAAGCCCTGCTGGGCGATCTCGTTGCCGATCTGGTAGGTCAGCGTGCCCGACCGCGAGACGACCCCGACGTTGCCCTCCTTGAAGAAGGCCGCGGGGATGATCCCGACGTTCGCCTTGCCGGGCGAGAGGACGCCCGGGCAGTTCGGCCCCACGAGCCGCGTGCCGGGATGCGCCTGGCGCAGGTGGTTGAAGACGCGCAGCTCGTCGTGGGCGGGGATGCCCTCGGTGATCGCGACGATGACCGGGATGCCGGCGTCGGCGGCCTCGAGGATCGAGTCGGCGGCGAACCGCGGCGGGACGAAGATCATCGCGGCGTTCGCGTCGGTCTCGCGCACGGCGTCGACGAACGTGTTGAAGACGGGCACGCCGTCGACGGACTGGCCGGCCTTGCCCGGGGTCACTCCCGCGACGACCTGCGTGCCGTAGCGCTTGTTGTTCAGCGCGTGGAAGCTCCCCTCGCGCCCTGTGAGGCCCGAGACGCACAGCCGCGTGTCGCGGTCGACGAGGACGCTCACGCGGTCGGGACGCCCTCGCGCGCGAGCGCGACCACGCGCTCGGCCGCTTCGTTCATCGTCGTCGCCGGGTGGACGTTCGGCAGCTCGGCGTCGGCCAGGATCCGCCGGCCCTCGACGTCGTTCGTGCCGTCGAGGCGCACAACGAAGGGCACCGTCGGCTCGATCTGCCGGAAGGCCTCGACGAGCCCGTTGGCGACCTCGTCGCAACGCGTGATCCCGCCGAAGATGTTGAACAGCACGGCCTTCACGCGCGGGTTGGCGAGGATGACCTCGACCGCGCTGGTGATCGCCTCGGCCTTCGAGCCGCCGCCGGCGTCGAGGAAGTTGGCCGGCCGCCCGCCGTACTGGGCCACGACGTCGAGCGTCGACATGACGAGCCCGGCGCCGTTGCCGAGGATGCCGATGTCGCCGTCGAGGCTGACGTAGGTGAGCCCGCGCTCCTTGGCCATCTGCTCCTGCGGGTCCTCGGCCGAGGGGTCGCGCAGCTGCGCGTTGTCGGGGTGGCGGAAGAGCGCGCTGTCGTCGAGCGTGACCTTGGCGTCGAGGGCGACCACGTCGCGATCGGGCGTGACGATGAGCGGGTTGACCTCGACGAGCGTCGTCTCCTCGCTCACGAACGCGCCGTACAGGCGATGCAGGAACGCCCCGATCGGGCGGACGAGGTCGTCGGGCACCCTCGCGGCGTAGGCCAGCCGCCGGCCGTGGAAGTCCTGGAAGCCGAGCAGCGGGTCGACGTGGAGCGTCGCGATCGCCTCAGGGTCCTCCTCGGCGACGGCCTCGATGTCCATGCCGCCGCGCGTGGAGAGGATGAGCAGTGGGCGCTTGGCGCTGCGGTCGAAGACGATCGACGCGTAGAGCTCGGCCTCGATCTGCGAGGCGCGCTCGACCCAGAGCTCGTGCACGGTGAAGCCGCGCAGGTCCATGCCGAGGATGGCGTCGGCGTGCGCGCGGACCTCGTCGGCGTCGCCGGCGAGCTTGATCCCGCCCGCCTTGCCGCGGCCGCCGATCTTGACCTGCGCCTTGACGACGACCGGGAAGCCGAGCCCCTTGGCGGCCTCGACGGCCTCGTCGACCGTGCGCGCGTGGAGGCCCTCGGGGACGGGGATGCCGTGGCGCGCGAAGAGCTGCTTGCCCTGGTACTCGAGCAGGTCCATTGGCGGGCGGCGGACTCTATCCGGAACGCTCCGCCCGACGCCCGATGGCAGAATCCGCGATCCCATGGCCCTCCCCTCCAACGTCAACTTCGTCACCTTCGACGTCTACGGCACGCTGATCGACTGGGAGGCCGGGGTCTTCGACGCCTTCCGCCGCGAGGCCGCGAGGGACGGCTTCACGATCGACGACCCGCAGGAGATCATCCCGCGCTTCCACGAGTACGAGCGCGAGATCGAGAGCGGCTCGTACGAGCTCTACGCCGAGGTCCTGCGCCGGGTCGCCGTGCGCATCGCCAAGGACATCGGGTGGCCGCTCGAGCCCTCGCGGGCCGGGTTCCTGCCTGATTCGGTGCAGCGCTGGGCGCCGTTCAAGGAGACCAACCCGCAGCTCACGAAGCTCGGCAAGAAGTTCTCGACGGGGCTCGTCTCGAACATCGACGACAAGCTGCTGGGCCAGACGCGCCGCCACATTCCCCACGACTTCGACCTCGTCGTCACCGCGCAGCAGGTCCGCTCCTACAAGCCCGACCCGGCGCACTTCAAGGAGTGCGCGCGGCGCATCGGCGGCAAGAAGGGCTGGGTCCACGTCGCCGCCGGCTACTACCACGACGTCGAGCCGTGCGTGAAGGAGCGCATCCCGGTCATCTGGGTCAACCGGGGCCGCGAGGAGCTCGAGCCGAACCAGCGCAAGCCGACGGCCGAGGTCAAGTCGCTGCTCGAGGCGGCGAAGCTGCTGGGCGTCTAGGTGCAGGTCGTCAGCCTCAGCGCTGACGTCATCGTCGCCCGCAGCGAGATGTGGCAGACGACGTGCACGATCGTGCACCGCGGGGGCACCCGATCCGGTGGACGCACCCGATCGGGCACGGGCGAGTGCTTCGTCGTCGACTCGCCGGTGTTCCCCTCCGAGCTCGACGCGTTGCCGCTCGTGCTCGAGCAGGCTGGCTGGACGCTCTCGGGCCTGCTGTGCACGCACGCCGATTGGGACCACGTGCTCGGGCGGCTCGCGTTCCCCGACGCGGCGCTCGGGTGCGGGGAGACCACCGCCGCGCGCCTGCGGTCCGAGCCGGGCGACGCCCAGCGCAAGCTGCGGGAGTTCGACGAGGCCAACTACCTCGAGCGCCCGCGACCGCTCGCGCTCGGCCAGCTGCAGGCGCTCCCCGTGCCGGGCAAGCTCGAGCTCGGCGCCGCGGAGATCGAGCTCGTACCGGCCGACGGCCACACGCACGACGGGACGGCGCTGTGGCTGGACTGGGCGCGCATCCTCGTCTGCGGCGACTACCTCCTGCCCGTGGAGATCCCGTGGCTGCAGGAGCACGGGGACCGCGACGCCTACCTGGCCACGCTCGGGCGCCTGCGGCCCTACGTCGAGCGCGCCGCCTGGGTCGTGCCGGGGCACGGCGCGCCGCTCGAGGCCGAGCGCGCGCTCGAGATCATGCGCGAGGACGTCGCCTACCTGCAGGCGCTGCCCGCCCCCGACGCACCGCTGCCGCCCGGCCGGCGCACGAAGGTCCAGCGCGAGCACCACGAGGACAACCTCCGCAGGGTCGGCAGATGAGCCTGCAGCACGCGGCGCTCGAGACGCGCCCCGATGCCGTCGACGGCGAGGTCGCGTTCTGGGCGCTGCTGGGCTTCGAGCGCGCCGACCCGCCGGCGACGCTGCGCGAGCGCGCGGTCTGGCTGCAGCGCGGCGGCTCGCAGATCCACCTCCTCCTCACCGACGAGCCGGTCGCGCCGCCGCTCGGGCACGTCGCGGTCACCGCGTTCGACCAGTCCGGCGCGCTCGAGCGCCTACGCGCGGCCGGCCACGAGGTCGACGAGCGCGCGCGCCACTGGGGCGCGCCGCGCGCCTTCGCGCGCACGCCGGCCGGGCACCGCGTCGAGGTCATGGCCTGGGGTCCCGCGGGTCGGGCCCTGCCGCTCCCCGACCCGCCACTGCGCGACGAGTCGATCCTCCTGCGACCGTGGACGCTCGACGACGTCGCGTGGGTGACCGCCGCCTGCCAGGACCCGGCGATCGTGCGCTTCACGCGCGTGCCGTCGCCCTACACCGAGGCCGAGGCGCGCGGATACGTCCTCGGCGCCGCGGCGGAGCGCGCGACGGGCGAGTCGCTGTCGCTCGCGATCGCCGATGCCCGCGACGGCGATCCGCTCGGCGCGGTCGGCATGCAGCGCTTCGACTGGGAGCACGGCAAGGGGGACATCGGCTACTGGGTGGCGCGCGAGGCACGCGGGCGCGGGGCCGCCACCCGGGCGACGCGGCTGCTCGCGCGCTGGGCGTTCGACGCGCTCGAGCTGGCCCGCGTCGAGCTCCTTGCGGCCGTCATCAACGAGCGCTCGCAGCGGGTCGCCGAGCGCGCCGGCTTCCGCCGCGAGGGCATCCTGCGGTCGGCGTGGCGGCTGAAGGAGGGTCGCGTCGACATGGTCGTCTTCTCGCTGCTGCCCACCGACCACCGCTAGATGATCGATTCCGCGGCCCCGTGTGGGCGGATGCCCCGGGATTGTCGGGCACCGACCGCGGTGAGATACAGCTCGTGCACCGCATGGGTGCAGATGCTGGATCTCACCCGCCGTGGCGCCGCCGTCCTTGCCTTGCCCAGCGACGATCCGGCGGGCACGGGGCTTGCGCGTCGTCCCTCGCAACGACCGGAGCCGAGGGCGCCCCGCCGCCTCGACGCCGAGCCGAACGCGCCACAACGCGAGCAAACCGGATGGGCGTCACCGTCGGTGCGAGCGGAGGGCCGCCCGCCCGCACACGACGGCGACCATGGCGAGCACGGCGCCGAGCGCCCAGCCCCACGCCGGCATCCCGCCGCCGCCGGCGCCGGCCTGCGACACGGCGGGCCGGCGCGGCGCCGGCGCCGGTAGCGCCGTCCGCACGGCGGCGCGCGGCAGGCGCGACGCCGGGAGCGGGCGGACGCCGCCCACGGCGCGGCGCAGCGCGGCCGTGGCGGTGGCGTCGGGGGTCCACCACTGCCAGCCCGCGCCGCCGTCCAGGTGGCTCGCCGCGACGTTGCGCGCGGGCACGTAGAGCTGCGCGATCCGCTCGTGGGCGCCGTCGCCCCCGCCCACGGTCACGAAGAGGCGCACGAAGCCGGGGCCGTTCGCGGTCGCCCCGCCCGCCGCGGCGCCCACCTCGAGCAGCGCCTCGGTGGCCGCGCGCTTGGTCACGTCGACGCACCCGTCGGCGCCGCACGCGGTGACGCGCTGGATCTGCTTGGCCTGCGCCGGCGCCGCGGCCAGCGCCGCGGCGGCGAGGGGGAGGGCGGCAAGGGCGGTGAGGCGGCGGCGGGACACGGGCAGCTCCTTCGGTGGCGACGTCTGCGATACGCCGCCGGGCCCGGGGCGGTTCCGGGAACCCCGATTCGCGCGGCGGCGTAGAAAGGGCGGTGGTGGGCCGGCCACTGGACCCCGAGCAGGAGCTCGTCGAGCGCGCGCGCGGCGGCGACACGCGCGCCTACGAGACGCTGATGCGCGCCCACGAGCAGATCGCCTTCCGCACCGCCTGCATCTTCTGCCCGACCGCCGCCGACGCGGAGGACGTCGCTCAGGACGCGTTCGTCAAGGCCTGGCGTGCGCTCCCCCGCTTCCGCCGCGGCGCGCCGTTTCGGCCATGGCTCATGGCGATCGTGGTCAACGAGGCGCGCTCGCGCGCCCGTGCCGCCGGGCGCCGCTCGGGGCGCGAGGCGCGGGCGGTGGCGCTCGAGCCGCCCGGCGCGGACGCGCACGAGGGACCCGAGGCGGCCGTCCTCGTCCGCGAGCGCAGCGCCGCGCTGCGCGACGCGCTCGCCGTCCTGACCGAGCGCGACCGGTCCGTGATCGCGCTGCGCTACTTGCTCGACCTCTCCGAGGCCGAGACGGCCACCGCGCTCGGGTGGCGGCGCGGGACCGTGAAGTCGCGCCTGTCCCGCGCCCTGGAACGCCTGCGCGACGTCATGGAGGTCGAACGGTGATCGACGACCTGCGCGCCCTGCGCGACGAGATCGCCTGGCCGGCGACGCCCGATCTGTCCGGCGCCGTCGCGGCGCGGCTGGCGGCCGAGCCGCGCCGCCGCGCGGCGCCGTGGGTCCTGCGTCCGGCGATCGTCCTCCCGCTCCTCGTCGTGCTGCTCCTCGGCGCCGTCGCCGCCGTCCCGCCGGCGCGCACCGCGGTCCTCGACGTCCTCGGCCTGGCCGCCCGCGAGCGCATCGTCCGCGTCGAGCGCCCGCCGGCCGCGCCGCCCGGCGCGATCCGCGGGCCTCACCTCGGACGCCGCGTGACCCTCGCGCGGGCGCGCGCGGCGGTCGACTTCCCGGTGCGCGTGCCGGCGCTGCTCGGCCCGCCGCCCGAGGTGCGCCTCAGCCGTCGCCTGCCCGGCGGGGCGGTCACGCTGCTCTACGGGACGCGCTACGCGCTCACCGAGTTCCGCGGTGGGGCCACGCCGTTCGCGCTCAAGAGCGTCGGCCCGGGCACTCGCGCGATCGACGCGCGCGTCGGCGGACGCCGCGCGATCTTCCTCACCGGCGCGCCGTTCGCCTGGGTCGCGCTCGACCGCGACGGACGCCCGGTGGAGAGCACGGCCCGGCTCGTCGGCGCAAACGTCCTGCTCTTCGACGCCGGCGGCCTGGGCTTCCGGCTCGAGACGACCGCCGGCCTCGCCCGCGCGCTGGCGGTCGCGCGCTCGCTCGACGTGCGCTGACGGGCGGAACGCCGGCCGGCTGCGACGGCCTATGGTTCCCGCCGCATGCGGACGAGCAGGGCTCGCATCCAGCGTCGGCGCCTGACCGCGCTCGGGATCGTCGGCGCGGTCGCGGCCGTGGCCGGGATCGCCGTCGGGGCCGGACACGGGGGCTCGGCCAACGACGGCGGCGGTGCGCGCCTCGCCGACAAGCCTCCGCCGCCGCCCGAGCTCCCGCGCGGCGGACGGACGATCTTCCCGCGCTACCGGGTCGTCGCCTTCTACGGCGCGCCCCAGGCGGCCGCGCTCGGGCAGCTCGGGATCGGCACGCCCGACAAGGCGGCGCGCAAGCTCATCGCGCAGGCCCGGCGCTACGAGCGCCCGCGGCGCCCCGTGCTCGAGGCGATGGAGCTGATCGCCACCGTCGCCAACCGCGATCCGGGCATGGACGGCCTCTACCGCAGCCAGCAGAGCGCCGCGGTCGTGCGCCGCTACCTGCGCGCCGCGCGCCGCCACAAGATGCTGCTCGTGCTCGACATCCAGCCGGGGCACGCCGACTTCCTGGACGAGGCCCGGCACCTGCGCCGCTGGCTGCGCGAGCCCGACGTGGGGATCGCGCTCGACCCCGAGTGGCACACTCCGGGCCTCGTCCCCGGCACCGCGATCGGCTCGGTCGACGCGGCCAAGGTCAACGAGGTGGCCGCGTACGTCTCGGGCATCGTGCGACGCAACCGGCTGCCGCAGAAGCTCTTCGTCGTCCACCAGTTCGTGCCCGACATGATCCAGGGCAAGGCGGCCGTCGTCCGCCCGCCGGGCCTGGCCATGACGATGAACGTCGACGGCTTCGGCACCCGCGCCAACAAGGTGTCGAAGTACCGCCAGTTCACCCACGACGGCACGCGCTTCTACAACGGCTACAAGCTCTTCTACCACGAGGACACGGGGCTGATGAAGCCGCGCCAGGTCCTGCGCCTGCGCCCGCCGCCGGACCTGATCGTCTACGAGTAGCCAGTGGGTCTTGAGGCAACGTTGCGCCAAGACCCACTAGGCGGTCGCGCGCTCGGCCCCGAGGCCGGTCTCCGCGCGTGCGTGCAGCTCGGTGAAGCGCTCGCGCGGCTCGCGGGCGCCGAGCATCGTCCCCACCCAGCAGCCGATGAACCCGACCGGGATCGAGACGATCGCCGGGTTCGTGAGCGGGAACGGCGAGCCCTCGCTG
>DATNGY010000253.1:0-2160 GCA_035605735.1 Solirubrobacteraceae bacterium | reverse complement strand
ACGCGCCGGCGGTCGCCTCGGTGCGCACGAGCCGCGCGTCGCCCGTGCGCAGGGCCGCCTCGGCCGCGGCGAGGAGCTCGAGCTTGGCCTCGAGCGCGACCGCGAACGGATCGCGTTCGAAACGCGAGGCCCAGTGGCCCTTCGCCGGCTCCACCGGTGCGAGCGGACGGCCCGGGCCGGCGGGCTGGGACTCGGCGAGCGCGAGCGCGCGGCCGAGGGCCGCCTCGGCGCCCGCGGGCGACGCGTCGCGCGTGGCGGCGAAGCCCAGCCGCCGCCGACGCGTACGCGGACGCCGATGCCGGCCGAGGCCGACGTCGCCACCTCGTCGACGTCGCCGGCGCGCACCGCGAGCGACTCCGCGCGGCGGTCGACGTGGCGCGCCTCGGCGTAGGCGCAGCGGCCGTCGGCCTTGGCCACGAGGTCGATGAGCAGGTCGAGCACCGGGCGGGTTCCTACCACGCCGCGGCGAGCAGCGAGCGCAGCTCGGCGCGTTCGGCCAACGGCGGGGTGGCTGCGAGCTCCGGGCGGCGAGCCGCGGCGGCGGCCACCGTGTCGAGCATCGCCTCCTCGACGCCCAGGTCGCGCAGCCGCGTCGCGCCGGCGCGGTCCGCGAGCTCGGCGGCGAGCGCCTCGACCGGGCGGCCCGCGGCGGCGTCGAGGCGAGCGACGGCCGCGGGAGCGCGGCGGCGCAGGCCGGCGGCGGTGTGGGGCAGCATCGCCGCGTTGGCGGCGCCGTGACCGATGCCGGCGATCGCGCGCAGCGTCTGGCTGAGGACGTGGTGCAGCCCGTAGCCGGCGGCGTCCATCGCGTAGCCCGAGAGCAGCGCGCCGAGCGCGAGCGCGTCGTCGTCTCCGTGGTCGCGGGAGAGCAGCCGCGCTGCCTCCTCGGCCGCGAGCACGGGCACGGGGCTCGCGCGGGTGCTGCAGGGCGCCTCGACCGCGTGGGCGAGGGCGTTGGCCGTGCTCGCCGCGCGCTCGGCGGGCGGCTGCGAGGCGCTCAGCGCGGGGTCGTTGACGACGATCGCGGGGCGAACCTGCGGGGCGTCGGGCGGCGCGCCGTCGGCCTGGCGATGGGCGCTGGTCATCTCGGCGGCGCTGAGCGTGGTCGGGATCGCGGCCACGCGCACCGGCGGCCCGGCGACCGCGGCCAGCGCCTTGGCCACGTCGACGATGCGTCCGCCGCCGAGGGCGACGAGCAGCCGGCCGGAGACGGCGTCGCCCAGCTCGGCCGCAATCTGGCCGACGTCGCCGGGGCGGACGTCGTGGACGCCCGCGGCGCGGTCGACGAGCGCGGGCGCGGCGCGTCGCGCGCGCGGCGTCGTGAGCAGCGCGTAGCCGTCGCCGAGCAGGGCGGGCGCGTCCGCGAGGGCGCCGCGCCCGAAGCGGATGACGCGCTCGCCGTCGCGCCACGTGAAACCGCCGGCGGTCACCGGCGGGATCCTAGGCGCGGTGCGCCGCGGCGCGGCGGCGGCCGGCTCAGTCGTGGGAGTGCTCGTGCTCGCCCTCGAGCCCCGCCTCGTGGACGTGCGGGTGGGAGTGCACGTAGTCGCCGTGGCTGTGCTCGTGATCGTGCTCGGTGTGCTCGTGGTCGTGGCGGTCGTGCGGATGGGAGTGCGTGACGTCGCCGTGGCGATGCTCGTGGCTGTGCGGCGTTTCGTGGGCGTGCTCGTCCTCGCGGGTCATGGCTCCTCGTCTCGTCGGCGGGCGCCGGCGCGCGCACCGCGCGCAGAGCCCGTGGATCGGGAAGTGGCTGAACTGCGCGTCGTACCCGATCTCCTCGCGCAGCGCGCTCCGCACGCGGTCCAGCCGCGACCGCTCGACGCTCTCGATGCGCCCGCACCCGTCGCAGACGACGTACTCACGCGGGCTGCGGCTCGTAAGCGCATAGAGACCGGGGCCGTGGCCGAGGTGCACGTGCCGGACCACGCCGAGCGCCTCGAGGCGCTCGAGCGCGCGGTAGACCGACGTCGCCTCGATCGGCGTCGCGCGCCCCGCGCAGCCGCTCGCGATGTAGTCGGCGGAGACGGGCCCCTCGGCCGCGAACAGGGCCTCGAGCACGAGGCGGCGGGAGGCGCTGAGCCGACCGCCGCGGCGGCGCAGCTCCGCGGCGACGTCGTCGAGGTCGTCGAAGACGAGCGGCTCGCTGCGGGGCGCGAAGGT
>DATNGY010000252.1:0-10159 GCA_035605735.1 Solirubrobacteraceae bacterium | reverse complement strand
CCGTGACTACGGCACCGACGCCGAGCGGGTCGAGCGGATCGCGAGCCAGATCCACGAGGTCGCCGACCGGGGGGTCGAGATGGCGGTCGTCGTAGGTGCGGGAAACATCTATCGCGGCCTTGCGGGGGCTGCCCGCGGCATGGACCGGGCGACCGCCGACTACATGGGCATGCTCGCGATCGTCCTCAACGCGCTCCAGCTCCAGGACGCGCTCGAGAAGCTCGGCGTCCACACGCGCGTGCAGTCGGCGATCCACGTCCAGGAGGTGGCCGAGCCCTACATCCGGCGGCGGGCGATGCGCCACCTCGAGAAGGGGCGCGTCGTCATCTTCGCCGCCGGCACGGGCAACCCGTTCTTCACGTCCGACACCGCCGCCGCGCTGCGCGCCGTGGAGGTCCACGCCGAGGCGCTGCTCATGGCCAAGAACGGGGTCGAGGGCGTCTTCACGGCCGATCCGCGCACGGACCCCGGCGCGGAGTTCATCGCGCGCATCAGCCACATGGAGGCGCTCGAGCGGCGGCTGCGGGTCATGGACCTCACGGCCCTGACGCTGTGCATGGAGAACAACCTTCCGATCTACGTCTTCAACATGGACGACGCCTCGAACATCGAGCGGATAGTGTCCGGCGAGCGCGTGGGAACCCTGGTGGCGACATGACCGAGTTCACCGACGAGCTCCTGGCCGACGCCTCCGAACGCATGGCGAAGTCCGTCGAGGCCACCCGCAACGAGTTCGGCTCGGTGCGCACGGGGCGCGCCAGCCCCGCTCTGCTGGACCGCATCGTCGTCGACTACTACGGCGCGCCGACGCCCCTCAAGCAGCTCGCGACGATCAACGCGCCCGAGGCGCGGCTGCTCACCGTCCAGCCGTTCGACCAGAGCTCGATCAAGGCGATCGAGAAGGCGATCATGGAGTCGGACATCGGGCTGACGCCGAACAACGACGGGCGCCTCATCCGCCTCAACATCCCCGAGCTCAACGAGGAGCGCCGGCGCGAGCTCGTGAAGGTGGTGCGCCACATCGCCGAGGAGGGTCGCGTCGCGATCCGCGCCATCCGCCGTGGCGTCATGCACGACCTGCGCGAGCTCAAGGACGCGGGCGAGGCCGGGGCGGACGACGAGCGCCGGGCCGAGGTCGAGCTGCAGAAGGTGACCGACCAGCGCGTCGGCGAGCTCGACGCGGTCCTGAAGGGCAAGGAAGCGGAGATCCTCGAGGTCTAGCCGTGACGGATGACGGCGGCCGCGCGGCGCGGTACGTCGCCATCATCACCGACGGCAACGGCCGCTGGGCCCGCGCGCGCGGGCTCGACGTCGCCGCGGGCCACCGCGCCGGCGCCGACGTCGTCAAGGCGCGCCTGCGCGACGCCGTCGACTTCGGGATCCGCGAGCTGACCGTCTACTCGTTCTCGACCGAGAACTGGTCGCGGCCCGCCGGCGAGGTCGCGGCGCTCATGAGCATGTTCTCCGAGCGCATCCTCGGCGAGACGCCGGAGCTCGAGGCCGAGGGCGTCCGCATGCGGTTCATCGGCCGCCGGGAGGGCGTCTCCGACGCCCTGCTCGAGCAGATGGACTGGGCGGAGGCCCACACCGCCCACAACGACCGGATCACGCTCTACGTCGCGTTCAACTACGGCGGCCGGGCGGAGATCCTCGATGCGGCGTCGAAGTACACCGGCGGCGGCGAGGACGCCTTCCGGCGCCTGCTCTACGCGCCCGAGATGCACGACCCCGACCTCATCATCCGCACGAGCGGCGAGCAGCGCACGAGCAACTACCTGCTCTGGCAGGCCGCCTACGCCGAGCTCGTCTTCCGCGACGAGCTGTGGCCGGACTTCACGCGCGAGGCCTTCGCCGCGAGCCTCGCCGAGTACGAGTCGCGTCGCCGCCGGTTCGGGGGCCGGTAGTGGCGACGCGGGCGCGGGGCCGCGGGGGCCGGCGACCTCCCCCGCCGCGGGCCTCAGGCACGTCCGACCTCGGCTCGCGGATCGTGATCGCGATCCCGGCCCTCGTCTTTGCGGGGCTCATCATCGGGTTCGGGCACTGGGTCTTCGCCGCCGGCCTCTTCCTCCTCGGCGTCGCGTGCCTCCACGAGCTCTTCGACCTCTTCCATTACGCCCACCCGTCGCGCCTTGCGGGCTACCTCGGCCTCGCGGCGCTGCTCGTCGCTGCCGAGGGCGGCGACCGCGAGACCGTCCTGCTCGTCTTCGTGTGCCTCGTGCCCGCGGTCTTCCTGCTCTGCCTGATCCAGCCGCTACGGGCCGGGATGCCCGGCGTCGCGGTGACGATGCTCGGGCTGACGTGGGTCGGCCTGGCGTTCGCGCATGCCGTGCTCCTGCGCGGGCTGCCGCACGGCGACGGCGTGGTCATCGACGTCCTCGTGGGGACGTTCATCGGCGACAGCGGCGCGTACTTCGGGGGCCGGCTGCTCGGCACGCGTCCGCTCGCGCCGGCGATCTCGCCCAACAAGACCGTCGAGGGGCTGCTGTGCGGGTTCGTCGTCGGCGTGCTCGCGGTCTGGTTCGCCGGCCTCTACCAGGACTGGCTCAAGGGCTGGGAGGCCCTCGTCCTCGGCGCCGTCGTCTGCGCGGTGGCCCCGCTCGGGGACCTCTTCGAGAGCTACCTCAAGCGCGACGCGGGCGCGAAGGACACCGGCCGCCTCTTCGGCGCCCACGGCGGCGCGCTCGACCGCCTCGACGCCGTGCTCTTCACGGCCGTGGCGGGCTTCTACGTCTGGAACGCGCTGCAGTAATCGCCGCACGCCGTGGGCGGGCATCGTCGCTCCGTGAACCGGCACGTACGTCCTCGACCCGCGGTGGCAGAAGGACCGCGATCGACCGCTGCGCGCTCGAGGCGTTGTTCGACGGCGCGTCGACGCGGTACCTGGCCGAGCTCAGGTCGCCGAGGGCTGGCGGTGCCCGGAGGTGGGCTGCGGCGCCGGCGGCCTCGCGCCGTGGCTGGCCCGGCGGGTCGGCCGCACCGGCGCCGTCGTGGCCACGGACCTCGATCCCTCCGGTGCCCCCGCCGAACCGTCCGTCCGCGATGCGCGGCTGCGCTGCGAAGGAACACCCTTGGCGCGTGCGTCCAGCCAGAGATGATCCCCTTTGCGGCGCGCCCGACTGGCGCGCCAGTGTGTGTTCTGACAGCACGAAGGGCCCGCGATCCGCGGGCCCAACGCATGCGACGATACCCCTCTACCTACTCAGTTCTGGCCGTTCGTCTCGCCGCCTTTCAGCAGTACGGCAGCAGCACGTCCGGGTCGTTCGAGCAGGCCGCGCCGTCGCGACCGTCGAGGCCGTCGAGGCCGTCGACGCCGTCGGCGCCGGCGGCGCCGGCGGCGCCGGTCGCGCCCATCGCGCCTGTCCTGCCGATCGGCCCGCGCTTGCCACGCGGGCCCTGGGGGCCCTGCTCACCGGTGGCGCCCCGGGCACCCTGGGCGCCCTGGGCGCCGGCGGGTCCGGGGGTCAGCTCGGCGGTGGCGAACCCGGCGCCGGCGCCGATGACCCCGGCGACGAGCGTCGTGATGACGCTGGCCTTGATCACCGTCCCCAGGCGCACGGGGCGCTGAGCGATCGTCTTGCGCAGGCTCGGCTCCTGCTCGTCGGTCGGGTTGACGAGCGCGCCGAGCTCAGTGGTCGTAGGTGCGGTCTTGATCATCAACGGTTCCACTCGGGGGCTAGGCGCCCAGGTCGGTCTTGGTCACGTCGTTGACGTGGCCATTGGAGTAGAAGACGGTGACGCTCTTGCCGAAGAGCTTGCCGCCGTCCTTGACGTCGAAGGTCTCGACGCGCGAGGTGCCGAGGCCCTCGGTGTCGCTGCTGGACTCCAGCTGTGCCTTCGCCGGCGCCATGATGCGGTGCACCTGCGCCGGCCGCATGCCGTGCTTGATCCGATCGACTTGCGCCGCGCTGGCGCTGGCCTTCTCGGTGTCCTTCGCGGCCTTGTCGACGCTGGCGCCGACGACGACGGCGCAGCCGCCGATGAGCACGATCGAGCCGAGCACGACGCCCAGCATGATCTTGAGGATGGTCTTCATGGTGGTTTCCTGGGGTTGGTGGGACTCGTCAGACCGGCCACCTGAGCCGGTGACGCAGGCCTACGCGGGCCGGGCGTTTCGTCCTGCCGGCGCGGCTCGCGCAGTCCTGCTGGGGGTTGATGCGGGATGCGCGCGGGCTAGTAGCCGTGAATGCGCGCAAGGCGTTTGACGGCGCCTTTATGCAGCTATCGGCCCACGCGGTGTCAACCCCAAGGCACCGCTACAAGATTTAGCCTTCGCAAAGGTTCAGGCGGCCCTGGTGCGACGATTGCCACGACCCTGAGCGAATCGGGGAGAGCTTCTGGGAGCCGTGCCAATTCGGCACGTGCTCAGCCCAGTCATGACCTTCGGGGGCGAGAGCCACGCGCCGATCGTCCCCGGCGCCGCCGAGGGCTGGCGCGCGGCACCGTCGAGCGGCTCCGCGAGCACCTGATCGCCACCGAGCTGGTGACCGCAGCCGAGGTGGAGCTCTTCCTCGGCGCGGCCGCCGACGAGACCAGCCACTATGCGCCGCCGTTCATGGCGAGCGCCTGGGGCCGACGGCCGGCGTCGTCGGCTCCTCAGCCGGCCGCGCGCTCGGCGACGTACCAGAGCCCGAGCGCCGGGAGCAGCTGCGCGTCGATCAGCGCGTGCTCCTCCGCCTCCAGATCGTCGCGCGCCAGCATCCGTGCGAGGTACGGACGGCGGACCTCGAGGCTCGGCGCGAAGCAGGCGGAGAGCGCCGCTTTGATCGTCGCGGTCGTGTGGAGCTCGCGGTGCTCGCGCAACCAGCCCGCGACCGAGGTGTCGGCACCGGACGGATCGTGAGCGACGAGCCAGGCGGCGGCTCGCTCGTCGTAGACGTCCCACTCAAGCTCGCTGACGAACAGCCGCCCGTGCGGGCGCAGCAGCCTCGTGAGCGCTCGCGCCACGCCGCCGAGCTCTGCGTGGTGGAGCGCCATGACGGCGGTGATCGCGTCGAACTCGCCGAGTCCCGTCGCGTCCTCGACGCGGCCCTGGATCAGGCGCCGGTGGGCCGGCGCGCGTGGATCGACCCCGACCGCCTCGAAGCCGAGCGCGGCCAGACGCTCGACCAGCCCGCCATCGCCGCACCCGACGTCGAGGATCCGCGAGCCCGCCGGAAGCGCTGCCGCGACGACCGCGTCGAACGCTCTCCACCATCGATCGTCGGCCATCCGCGGGCACCGTACTGGTGGCGCGAGCGATCCGGCCTTGACGGCGCCCTGACGCCCGTGTGGCACCCTAGGAGCCGTGGCCCGGCGCCTGCTCATCCTCGGCTCGACCGGCTCGATCGGCACGCAGGCGCTCGACATCGTCGGGCGCTCGGACGACCTCGAGCTCGTCGGCCTCTCGGCCGAGCGCTCGTGGGAGGGGCTCGTGGCCCAGGCGCGCGAGCACGGCGTGGCGCGCATCGCGCTCGCCGACGCCGACGCGGGCGCCCGCGCCGCCGAGGCGTGGACGGAGGGCGACGTGCTCGTCGGGGCCGCGGGGCTCGTGCGCCTCGTGCTCGAGTCCGAGCCCGACCTGGTCCTCAACGCGCTCGTGGGCTCTGCCGGGCTCGGCCCGACGGTGGCTGCGCTGGGGGAGGGGATCGACCTCGCGCTGGCCAACAAGGAGTCGCTCGTCGTCGGCGGCGAGCTCGTCACGCAGCTCGCCGAGGCGACCGGCGCCCAGCTCATCCCCGTCGACTCCGAGCACTCGGCCCTGCACCAGCTCATCGCCGGCGAGCGGCCCGGGACGATCGACCGGCTCGTCATCACCGCGAGCGGCGGCCCGTTCCGCGGGCGCCCGCGGGCCGAGCTCGAGTCGGTCACCGTCGCGCAGGCCCTCCGCCACCCGACGTGGGCGATGGGCGGCAAGATCACGATCGACTCCGCGACGCTCATGAACAAGGGCCTCGAGGTCATCGAGGCCCACCACCTGTTCGGCACGCCCTACGACGCGATCGACGTCGTCGTCCACCCCCAATCGATCGTTCACGCCTACGTCGTCCTCGCCGACGGCGCCGCGCTCGCGCATCTCGGCCACCCCGACATGCGCGTGCCGATCTCCTACGCCCTCCACTTCCCCGAGCGCGCCGAGGTGCCGGCCGCGAGGGCGCTGGATCTCGCGCAGGTCGGGGCCCTGACCTTCGAGCCGGTCGACGAGCAGGCCTTCCCGTGCCTGCGCCTCGCCCGCGAGGCCGCGCGCGCCGGCGGCACGGCGCCGTGCGTGCTGAACGCCGCCAACGAGGTCGCCGTGCACGCGTTCCTCGGCGAGCGCCTGAGCTTCCTCGGCATTCCCGCCGTCGTCGAGGCCACGCTCGAGCGCCTGCCGGCCCGACCCGTGCGCGCGTTCGACTCGCTCTACGAGGCCGACCACGAGGCGCGCGCCGTCGCGGGCGAGCTCGTGTCGGTCGCCGCCTGATGAGCTGGCTGCTGGCCTTCGCGGGCTTCGCCGCGCTCATCATCCTGCACGAGTTCGGCCACTTCGCCGCCGCCAAGTCCGTCGGGATGCGCGTCGAGCGCTTCTCGCTGTTCTTCCCGCCGCTGATCGCGCGCGTGCGGCGCGGCGAGACCGAGTACGCGATCGGTTCGATCCCGCTCGGGGGCTACGTGAAGATCACCGGGATGACGCCCAACGAGCAGTTGGCGCCCGACGTCGCGCCGCGGGCGTACTACCGCCAGGCCGTCTGGAAGCGCGTGGTCGTCATCGGCGCCGGCCCGGCGATGAACCTGCTGATCGCGTTCTTGATCATCTTCGCGCTGTTCCTGGCCAACGGCGTACAGCGCAACGACGTCGTCGTCGACCAGGTGAGCTCCGGCGGCGCCGCTGCCGCGGTGCTGCGGACGGGCGACCGGATCCTCTCGATCGACGGCCGTCCCGGCTACGCCCCCGGACTGTCCGCGAGCGAGATCGAGCGCCGCCAGCTCGCGCTGCGCAAGCAGGTCGACAGCCACGGCTGTGCCGGCGCGCGCACCAACGGCTGCCGCGCGACGACGCCCGCGCGCGTCGTCCTCGAGCGCAACGGCGTGCGGCGAACGGTCCTGATCCGCCCGACCTACGACCCCGCCGCCAAGCGCATGCTCCTGGGCATCGCGTACGGGCGCTCCGAGGACGTCGGCGCGGGCCGCGCCGCGAGCCTCACCGTCACCGGGATGTGGCGCGTGACGCGGCTGACCGTGAGCTCGATCGCGCGGGTCTTCTACAACGACAAGGCGCGCAAGGAGGTCTCGGGCGTCGTCGGCTCCTACGAGACGACCCGCCAGTCGTTCCAGTTCGACACCGAGCGCGCGTTGCAGATCCTCGCGCTCATCTCGCTCTCGCTCGCCGTCGTCAACCTCTTCCCGTTCCTGCCGCTGGACGGCGGCCACATCTTCTGGGCGGTGGCCGAGAAGATCCGCGGGCGGCCGATCCCCTACCGCGTGCTCGAGCGCGCGAGCGTCGTCGGCTTCATGCTCGTCGCGTTCCTCTTCGTCGTCGGCCTCTCGAACGACATCGGGCGGCTGCGCGGCGAGGGCTTCAACCCGCGATAGCGTTGGCCCATGGAGAGGACGACGGTCCCGCGGCGCGCCGCCGAGCGCGCGGCGACGCTCGCCGAGGCTTTTCGCATCACCGCCGCCGAGCGCGCCGACGCGGTCGCCGTGCGCACGCGCGGGGGCGAGGTGGCCTGGACGTGGGGCGAGCTACGCGCGCGCGTCGACGCGCTCGCCGGTGGCCTCGCCGGGCTCGGCGTCGGGCGCGGCGAAACGGTCGCGCTGCTGCTCGTCAACCGGCCCGAGTTCCACCTCTGCGACCTCGCGGCGATGTCGCTCGGGGCCGCGCCGTTCTCGATCTACCAGACCTACACGCCCGACCAGATCGCGCACGTCGTGGGCGACGCGGGCGCCCGCGTGCTCATCACCGAGCCCGCCTTCCTCGACGGCGTGCTCGCCGCGCGAGCGCAGCTTCCGGCGCTCGAGCACGTCGTCGTGCTCACGGCCGGGTCGGTGCCGGACGGCTGCCTGCGCCTCGACGAGGTCGAGGGCGCCGACCCGGGCTTCGACGTCGACGCCGCGGTCGCGGCCGTCGGGCCCGAGGACGTCCTCACGCTGATCTACACCTCGGGGACGACGGGGCCGCCGAAGGGCGTCCAGCTCGTGCACCGCAACCTCATGACCGCGGTGCGGGGGATCGAGACGCTCGTGCGCTTCCCCGACGGCGCGCGCGTGATCTCGTGGCTGCCGGCCGCCCACATCGCCGAGCGCGCCGCGCACCACTACCTGCCGCTCGTCTACGGCTTCGAGGTCACGTCGTGCCCGAACCCGCGCGATGTCGTGGCGTACCTGCCCGAGGTGCGCCCGCACTGGTTCTTCGCCGTACCGCGGATCTGGGAGAAGCTCAAGGCCGGCCTTGAGGCGATGCTCGCGGCCCTGCCCGATGATCAGCGCGAGCCGGCGGAGGCCGGGCTCGAGGCGTCGCTGCGCAAGGTGCGCCTCGAGCAGGCCGGCGCGCCCGTGCCCGCCGAGATCGCCGCCGCCGCGACAGCGGCGGACGAGCGGCTCTTCGCCGGCCTGCGCGCCCACCTGGGGCTCGACGCGCTCGTCGCCGTCAACGTCGGCGCGGCGCCGACGCCGGTCGAGGTCCTCGAGTTCTTCCACGCGATCGGGATCCCGGTCGCCGAGCTCTGGGGGATGTCGGAGACCTGCGGCGCGGGCTGCTGCAACCCGCCCGACCGCATCAAGATCGGGACGGTCGGGCCGCCCGCGCCGGGGGTCGAGGTGCGGCTCGCCGAGGACGGGGAGCTGCTCGTGCGCTCCGACGTCGTCATGATCGGCTACCGCAACCTGCCCGAGCAGACCGCCGAGGCCCTCGACGCCGAGGGCTGGCTGCACACGGGCGACATCGCGACGATCGACGACGACGGCTACGTCACGCTCGTCGACCGCAAGAAGGAGATCATCATCGGGGCCGGCGGCAAGAACATCTCGCCGGCCAACGTCGAGGCGACGCTCAAGGCCGCGAGCCCGCTGATCGGCCAGGCGTGCGTGATCGGCGACGGGCGGCCCTACAACGTCGCGCTCGTCGTCCTCGACTCCGACTTCGCCCCGGCGTGGGCCGCGCAGCACGGGCTCGACGACACGTCCCTGGAGGCGCTGGCCGCCGACGAGCGGATGCGCGCGGCCGTCGAGGCGGGCGTCGCGGCGGCCAACGCGAAGCTCGCGCGGGTCGAGCAGGTCAAGCGCTTCCACGTCGTCGCCGGCGACTGGCTGCCCGGCGGCGACGAGCTCACGCCGACGATGAAGCTCAAGCGCAAGCCGATCGGCGCGAAGTACGCCGCCGAGATCGACGCGCTCTACGCGGGGTAGCGTCGGGTCGATGGCTCTCGGGCTTGGGAGGAGGTCACGGGTGCGGTTAGGTCTGGCCCGCGCCGGTGAGCAGGACGGCTGTCCGGCCTGGCTGGAGGCGGGGGCCGTGCCGTGCGAGCGCGGCGATGCCTGCTGCGCCCGCGGGTTCGACCGATACGTTGAGCGTCTCGAGTATCAGCGCCTGGGCGGATCGGAAGTCATCGTCATCGACGAGGACGATCTCGTCGACGAGTGCGGTGACGCGCGCAACCGATTCGGGGATCGGCTCGGAGATCGCGATTGCGGTCGCGATCGTGTTGGTCCCCGGTGTGGTGACCACGTGTCCGACGGCGACGCTTCGCGCCATTGCCGGAGCGCCGCTCGCGCAGACGCCAACGATTCGCGTGCGGGGATGCGCGGCTCTCAGCCAGCAGGCGACGCCCGAGATGAGGGAGCCGTCGCCGATCTGCACGACCGCGAGGTCGATGGGGCCCGAGGCTTCGAGCTCGAGGCCGATCGTCCCGGCGCCTTCGGCCATTTCGGGATGGAGTCCGTCGACGACGAGCAGCCGGTCGCCCGTTGCCGCGGCGTGCTCGCGCGCGGCCCGGCCGCTGTCCTCGGATATGTGAACGTGCGCTCCGAGCGCGCGCATGCTGGCGATCTTCGCGGTCGGGACACCCGGAGATACGAACGCCTCGACCGTGGCGCCGCGAGCGCGGGCGGCGTACGCGAGTCCCTGGCCGAAGTTGCCCGCGGTAGAGCAGACCCACGTTCGTGCCGGGTCGAGTTGTTCGGCGAGCAGCCATGTCCCGCGCCCCTT
>DATNGY010000251.1:0-3727 GCA_035605735.1 Solirubrobacteraceae bacterium | reverse complement strand
GAAGAGCACCATCACCATGACGACGAGCAGGAGCCCGAGCTCGTGGCCGGCCGTCGTGCGCGCGGACAGCGCGACGCGGTCCTCGCTCAGCGCGTCCATCGAGAACGCCCAACCGGCGACGAGGCCGCCGCCGAGCGCGCTCACGCCGAGCACGGCGACGCCGCGCAGGCGCAGCGGCACGACGGCGAACCAGGCGATGCATCCGATCGCGAGCGCGAGCACCGAGCCGCGCGAGTAGGCGAGCAGCAGGCAGGCGATGAGGAGCCCGAGCACCGGGTAGGCCAGCGCGCTCAGGAGCGCGTGGCCCGTGCGCCGGGCCCCGAGCCACAGGCACGGCGGCCCGGCGAGCGCGGCCATCAGCCCGACCGCGTTCCAGTAGCCGAACGGCTCGCGCAGGCGCGCGTAGACCTCGTCCGCGTTGAGCGAGGCCGGGAAGACCTTCGTGAGCAGCGCGTAGCCGCAGACGACGACCGCGGCGACGATGATCCCGCCGAGGACCGACGGCCACCGCTGGGGCGCCAGCCGGACGAGCGCGATCGCCGCACCGAAGGTCGCGAGGTAGCACAGCGTGCGGTTGGCCTCGATCCACGCGTCCGAGGGCTCGACGGCCCAGATGATCGAAAGCGCGGTCAGCGCCGTCAGCGCCGCGAGGCAGGCCAGCGTGGTCGCGCCCCAGAGCCGGCGCGTGTGGCCGCCCGCGACGACGGCCGCGGCGCCGAGGACGCCCGCGCCGAGGTCGACCCCGACCTCGACCCGCGTCAGCGGGCCGAGCTGCAGGCCGCCGTTGGCCTCGAGCGCGATCGCCGCCAGCACGGCGCCGATCGCGAGCGTCGTGAGGGCCTGTGCGCCCGCCGCCGGCAGCGCCAGCCGGCGGCCGAGGGCGCGGGCGTCAGCCGGTGCGGCGCTCGCGGACACGGGACCACGCACCCCAGCCGAGCCCGCCGAACGCGGCGACGGCGAGCAGTCCGACCATCACGAGCATCGAGTCGGGCAGGTCGTGCCGGGCGCTCGCTGCGGCGCCGGGCTTCACGAGCTGGCCTGCGATCTCGACCGGCTGCGCCCCCGCCTTGCGGGCTGCGTCGAGTCCCTGGCGCTCCGTCGGTGTCGGCGCCGCGCTCACGGTGTTCCCGGCGCTCTTGCCGGCCGCCGCGCCGTTCGTCCCGGCGCCGTTGCCACCGCTCGAGCCGCCTCCGTTGCCGCCGCTCGATCCGGCGCCGCCGCCGCTGCCGCCCGAGCCGCCCGCGCCGCGGCGGCTGCCGGCGGCGGCCGCGAGCTGGGCGCGGCGCACGACGTCGCGGCACGCGGTGTACTCGTCGGTGTCCGCGGGGATCTTGCGCAGGGCCTTCGCGTAGTCGGCCTGGGTGTAGGTGCCGTCGACGTGCTCGTCGCGGCAGGCGTCGATGAGCAGCTCGTCGCTGCGGTCGCGGGCGAGCGCCGGCGCGGCGGGCGCGAGCAGCGCGAGGAGCACGATGGGGGTTGCCAGTCGGCGCATGGCGCATGGGCCGCGGGGGCGAGACTCCGGCCCCCGCCGGGGGATCGGCAACGGTAGCAGGGGCTTCAGCGCGACTCGCCAGTCAGCGCGGCCGAGAAGCCGCGCGCCCAGGCGTCGAAATCGTGACGGGCGGCCGCGCGCGCGCCCGCGGCCGCGAGGCGCTCGCGCAGCTCGGGGTCGTCGTGGAGCCGGCGCAGCGCGCCCGCGAGCGCGCGGGCGTCGCCGGCGGGGACGACGAGCCCGGTCTCGCCGTCGCGCACGAGGCCGCCGGCGGCGGCGCCGACGGCGTCGCTGGCGACCACTGCCGTGTGCTGGTGCATGGCTTCGTTGGCGACGAGCCCCCACGGCTCGAGGAAGCGCCGCGAGCGCAGCGACGGCACGACGAGGACGTCGGCGTCCGCGATGCGGGCGCGGACCTCGGTCGGGGGCGCCGGCGTCGCCCCGCCGACCGTGACCAGCGCGCCGCCCGCATCCTCCAGGCCCGAGAGCGCCCACGCCGCGCGCAGAACGTCGAGGCCCTTCTCGGGGGCCGGGCGACCGACGAAGAGCACGGTGAACGGCGAGCCGCGGCTCCCCGGCGCCGGGACCGGCGCCGTCCAGAAGGCCTGGTCGACGGCCTGCGGCGCGAGCTCCACGCGGCGGGCGCCGTGGGCGCGCGCGAAGGCCGCCACGTGCGGCCCGTAGGCCACGACCGCGTCCGCGTCGCGGTAGATCGCGGCCATGAGCGGGCGCGCGGCCACGTGCGCCGGCGTCCACAGCTCGCCCCACAGCGCGCTCCAGAGCACGAAGGGGACCCGCGTGCGGCGCGCGCCGGTCCACGCCGCCGGGAGCGCGACCCGGCCGGCCGTCCCGCCGATAACCGCGCGGTAGCGGCCCGACGCCGCGAGCGCGTGCACGCCGCGCTGGGATACCTCCCGGCGCGGCACGCCGGGGTCGGCGACGGTGCCGATGGCGTGGTGCGAGCGCCCGCCGAACAGCGCGAGCTCGATGCCCTCCCGGCGGTGCAGCGCGGCGAACGCGCCGGTGCGGTCCGGGGGCACGTGGTTGGTGACGAAGAGGACGGGCCGGCTCACCGCAGCGCGTCTTCGTAGGCCGCGACCGTCGCGCGCCCACACGCCGCCCAGCTGAAGTGCTCGACCACCGTCGCGTGGGCCCGCGCGCCGAGCTCGTGGCGGAAGCGCGGCTCGTCGACGAGCGCGTCGAGCTCGCGGGCGAGGGCCTCGACGTCGCCGGGCGGGACGAGCCGCATGCCCTCGCCGGCCGCCGCGATCTCCTGGGGGCCGGGCTCGCCGCGCGTGCCCACGGCCGGCACGGCCGCCGCCATCGCCTCGACGTAGGCGACGCCGAAGGCCTCGTCGACGCTCGGCATGACGAACGCCCACGCCGTAGCCGCGCGCCGCAGCGCCGCGCCGTGCTCGAGCTGGCCCGCGAACTCGACGCGGTCGAGCAGCCCGAGCTCGCCGGCGAGCCGCTCGAGCGCGGGACGCTCGGGGCCGTCGCCGATCACGAGGTAGCGCAGCTCGGGGTGCCGGTCGCGCAGGAGCCAGAGCGCGCGCAGGACGTCGGCGTGGCGCTTGCGGGCGACGAGGTGGCCGACCGTGACGAGCGTCGGCGGCTCGGCCGGCGCCGGCGCCGGCTCGGCGGGCACCTCGGCGCCGAGGTGCACGACGCGGCTCGCGCGCGCGCCGAGCGCGCGGCAGGCGCGCTCGATCCCGGCGCTGTTGGCGAGCACGAGCGTCGCCCGCTCGAACGCGTGGCGCACGGCGCGCCCGCCGCCCGGGACGCGGTGGGCCGTGAAGAGCACGTCGCCGCCGTGGACGGACACGACCACCGGCGTCTCCAGGCGCGCGCGCAGGACCGCGTCGGCGGCGGGGACGGCGTTGTGGGCGTGGATCACGTCGAACGGGAAGCGCGCGCGCAGGCGCCGCAGCGCGAAGCCGAGCGGCGCTGCCGCCCACGCGCCCCACGAGGCGTACGAGCGCGGCCGCGGCGGCGCCAGGAAGCGCACGTAGCGCACGTCGAGGCCGTCGAGGACGGCGGCGGTGGGCTGCCCGGCGAGCGTGCGGGCGACGCCGAGGACGTCGCGCGCCGCCGTGGCCCGCGGCGGGACGGGGCGATGGAGGACGAGGACGCGGACGTCGGCGCCGGCCTCGCGGGCCGCGAGCGCCTGGCGGTGCGCCCAGACCCCGAGCACCGGGTCGTGAGCGCGGGGATAGAACTCGGCGACGACCGCGA
>DATNGY010000250.1:0-2579 GCA_035605735.1 Solirubrobacteraceae bacterium | reverse complement strand
GAGGTCGTGCGGGGCGAACGCGAGGATCGGATGCTGGACGGAGTTCTCCGGCAGCGCGGCGAAGTGCGCGGCGTCGGTGGCGATCTCCTCGGCCGCGGCCTGCTGCAGCGTCACCCCGACGCGATGGCCCTCGTCGAAGGCGAACGTGTAGCCGTTGGTGAACGTGAACGGCGTGCAGTCCGCGCCGCAGCTCGCGCAGCGCACGGCGGTCGGTCCCGTGCCCTCCAGGCGCGTCTCGGGCCACTCGGCCCCACAGCCCGGGCAGACCGCAGCGCAGTAGGGATCGCCGTTGAAGCGCCCCTCCATCGGCTGGTCGTTGCCCGACGCCGTCGCGCTCGAGGTGACCGCGATGTCCTTGATCCGGATCGCGACCGCGTCGCCGACCTCGGCGCCCGCGATCGCGACCGGCCGGCAGACCTCGTGCCCGCCGCGGATCGACGGCGTGATCATCGGCCCCCAGCAGCCGGGCGTCGAGTTCCAGACGATGTGGCCGCCGTCGGCCACCGGCCCGGCCATCTGAACGTCCGGCCCGAGGAGCCCGTCCGTGAAGGTGTCGACGAAGACGGTCCGCCGCGCCTGCTCGCTCGTCGTCTGGTCCTGGATGGCCATGCGTCGGTCCTCGTGAGTTGGGGTCAGCCGCCGGAGACGGGCAGGAGCAGGGCGACCTCCTGGCGGTCGGCGAGCGGCGTGGTGGGCGTGACGTGCGCGCCGGCGACGACCGGGAGCGCGGAGCGCAGCGCGCCCTCGAGGTCGGGTTCGGCGTCGGCGAGCCGCGCGTAGAGGTCGGCGAGGGTCGCGCCGTCGCGCAGGTCGAGCGTGAGCAGCGGCGCGGTGGCCAGGCGGGCCAGACCGGCGCCGAGGCGGACGCGAACCTGCACGCGGGTGACGGTAGTCCTCCGGAGAGGAGACGTCGACCGCTGGCCGTCGTCGGCGAGGTTCCGAGGGGTGTCGGCCAACTCATGAGCCGGCCGAGCGCGCGGTCGCATAGACGGCCGGAGCGTGGCGCGCGAGCCAGCCGCCGAGATCCTGCAGCGGCATCGGGCGCGCGAGGAAGAACCCCTGCGCCTCGTCGCAGTTGCAGTCCGCGAGCAGGTCCCACGCCTCGCGGCTCGTCACGCCCTCGGCGACGACGCGCAACCCGAGGCGGCGGCCGAGCTCGGCCGTCGTGCGCACGATCGCGGCGTCGGGCGGGCTGGCGGTGATGTCGAGGACGAACGAGCGGTCGATCTTCAGCTCGTCCAGGCGCAGCTGGCGGAGGTGCGCGAGCGACGAGTGTCCGGCGCCGAAGTCGTCGAGGGCGAGGGTGACCCCGGTCTCACGCAGGCGGGCGAGGACGTCGAGCGTGCGTTCCGGGTCGGCCATGACGACGTCCTCGGAGACCTCGAGCGTGAGCCGCTCGGCCGGGAACCCGCGGCGCTCGAGCACGCGCGCGACGTCGGAGGGCAGCCCGAGGTCGAGCAGGTCGGCCGGCCCGAGGTTGACGGCGACCGCGAGCGGCGGGGCGCTCCCGACGTCGGCCAGCGCCCGGTCGAGGACGAACGCCGTCAGGTCTCGCGTCAGGCCGCTCTGCTCGGCCAGCGGCAGGAAGTTCGACGGGGTGAGCAGGCCGCGCCGCGGGTGCTCCCAGCGCAGGAGCGCCTCGACCCCGTGCACCGCGCCCGAGGTGAGCTCGGCCTTGGGCTGGTAGTGCAGCACGAGCTCGCCCGAGCCGATCGCGGCGTGCAGCTCGCCGATGAGCGCGAGGCGGTCGCGGCTGTGGCGGTCGCGCGTGGGCAGGTAGACCTCGTGCCCGGCGCGCGTGCGCTTGGCCTCGTACATCGCGACGTCCGCACGCTGCAGGAGGCCGTGCGCGGTGTCGGCGTGGTCGGGGAAGAGCGCGATGCCGATGCTCGCGCCCATGTGCACGGCGATGCCCTCGACGTCGAAGGAGGGCTCGAGCGCGCTGCGCAGGCGCAGGCCGGCCGCGCTCGCCCCGGCCTCGTCGGCGGGCGCGAGGACGAGCGCGAACTCGTCGCCGCCGAGCCGCGCGAACGTGTCGTGCTCGCGCACGGCGCCCGCGAGGCGCGGGCCGACCTGGCGCAGCACCGCGTCGCCGGCGTGGTGGCCGAGGGTGTCGTTGAGCTCCTTGAAGCCGTCGAGGTCGACGAGCAGCAGCGCCAGCGGCTCGCCGCGGGCGATCGCCGCCTCGAGGCTGTCGAGCAGGTGGCGGCGATTGCTCAGGCCCGTCAGGTCGTCGGTGCGCGCATGGCGCTCGCTCTCGCGCAGCCGCTCGGTCACGGTGATCCCGGCGCGCGCCATGCCGGCGAGGACGGTGACGATCGCCAGCGCGCTCGCGACGTCGGCGACACTCGTGAACTGCCCGATGCCGAGCAGCACGAGGGCGGCCATGGCGAAGGCGATGACCGCCACGAGCACGGTCCAGCGGAACTCGGGCCCGGGGCCCGCCTGCGGCTCGCGGCGCCAGGCCGCGGCGGCCAGGAGCGGCGCGGCGAGCGGCGCCGCGTCCGCCCCGGTCGCGAGCGCCAGGACGCCGGCCGCCGCGAGCCCGAACGACGGCCCGGGCTGCCAGCGGCTGAGCG
>DATNGY010000249.1:0-4261 GCA_035605735.1 Solirubrobacteraceae bacterium | reverse complement strand
CCTGCTCCTCGAGGCCCGAGATCCGGCTGTCCTGCTCGGACTCGCGTTGCTGCGCCTCGGCGCGGCGCTTGCCCGCGTAGTAGGCCCCGCCGCCGACGGCGGCGGCGCGCAGGAGCGGTCGACGGCGCATGAGGGGCATCGCCCTACTCCGCGCCTTCGGGGAGGTCGAGACCGAGGGCGAGCATGACCTCGGGGGCGGCGGCGACTACCTTCGGGCCGCCCACCTGCGGCGCGACCGCGCGGAGCACGCCGAGGATGTCCTCCGGGGTGGCGCCGTCGGCCAGCGCGTTGGAGATCTGCCACGCGTACGAGGCCGGGGGCGCGTCGAGCGCGATCAGCGCCGCGATCTTCACGAGCGCGAACGAACGCGGATCGAGGCCCGTCGCCTCGAGCTGCGCCTCGCGCAGGCCGATCGCCCGCTCGAGCACCGCGACGTCGCCGGCGGCGAGGTCCCTGAGCGTGTCGTGCGTCTCCTGTCCAACAGCGGACATGAAGTCTCCTCTCGCTGGGTGGCTGCCCGGCGACCGTACGCAACGGTCCCGACGGCGGCCAGGGTGCGGGCACCCCTCCGGCGGGTGAGGCGCGGACCACAGAGCTCCGGCGGTCACCCGCATCGGATGACGACGCGACCGGGCGGCGCGACGACGATGGGACCGTGACGACCGACGACCTGCTGCTCGGCCTCGGCCTGGTCATCGTCCTGGCCGTCGGCTCACAGGTGCTGGCAGGGCGCCTGCGCCTGCCCGCGATCGTCGTCCTGCTCCCCGTCGGATTCCTCGCCGGGATCGCGACCGACGACGTGCACCCGGACGCGCTGCTCGGCGCGCTCTACCAGCCGTTCGTCTCGCTCGCGGTGGGGATCATCCTCTTCGAGGCGGGGCTGCGCCTGTCGCTCGGCGCGATCGGCCGCGACATCCGCGCGCTGGTCGGCCGCCTCGTGATCGTTGGCATCCTCGTCACCTGGGTCGGGGTGACGATCGCGACCGCGCTGCTCTTCGACGGGCTCGGCGATCTCGTCCCGCTCGTCATCGGGGCGGTGCTGGTCGTCTCGGGGCCGACGGTCGTGCTCCCGCTGCTCGCGTTCGTGCGACCGGCGGGGCGGCTTCGGTCGCTGCTGACCTGGGAGGGTGTGCTCGTCGACCCCCTCGGGGCGCTACTCGGCGTGCTGGCCTTCCACGCCGCGCGCTCGGGGACCGCCGGCGGCATGGCCTGGCGCCCGGGTGAGATGCTGCTGAGCCTGAGCGTCGGCGCGCTCGTCGGCGTGGTCGCCGCGGGGATCCTGTGGCTCCTGCTGCGCGAGACCCAGCGCACGGCGCCGCGGCAGGGCGTGCCGGTTGTGGTCATGATGGTCGTCGCGGCGCTCGTGTGCGCCGATCTGTTGCGTGATGACTCCGGCTTCGTCGCCACGACGCTCATGGGTGCGATCCTCGCCAACCAGCGGCGGATCGACGTCTCGCTCATGCTCGACTTCCACGGCACGCTCGTGCAGCTGCTCATCGGGATCCTCTTCGTGCTGATCGCGGCCTCCGTGTCGCCGTCCGACATCGGCGACGTGCTGCCGGGCGCGCTCGTGCTCGTCGCGTTGATGATCCTCGTGATCCGGCCCGCCGCCGTCGCGCTGGCGACATGGCGATCGGGCCTGACGCTTCGCGAGCGCGCGTTCGTCGCGTGGATGGCGCCGCGCGGGATCGTCGCGGGGGCGACGGCCTCGGCCTTCGGCCTCGCCCTCGCGCAGGTCGGAGTCGCCGGCGCGGACCGCATACTTCCGATCGTCTTCGTAGCGATCTTCGTCACGGTCGTCGTCTACGGGCTCACGGCCGGCACGGTGGCGCGCGCGCTCGGCGTGGCGGAGTCGGGCGGGACGCTCGTCCTCGTCGTCGGCGGCGGCCCTTGGGCGCGGGCGGTCGCCGAGGCGCTCAAGCGCGCGGGCGTGAGCGTGCGCCTCTGGGTGGGACGCGCCGCGGACCAGGCGGCGGCGCGCGCGGCGGGGCTGCCGGCCGACCGCGGGCGCATGATGCTCGACGCGGTCAGCCGCGAGGCGGAGCTCGAAGAGGTGACCGACGCGCTGCTGCTGACCGCAAGCGACGACTTCAACTCGCTCGCGGCGGCCGCGCTCGGCGTCGAGCTCGGGCGCGACCGCGTCTTCCGCGTCGCGCCCGACCGTGAGCAGATGGACCTGCTCGCGCCGCCGGGGGACGACGGCGTCATCGGCGACGCGAGCCTGACCTCGGCCGAGCTCCAGCGGCGCCTGGAGCGGGGCGCGCGCTTCGTGGACACAGCGGGGCGCCCCACGGGCCCGACCGCCGCGGCGGGGCAGCTCCCGCTCTTCGTCGTCACCGCGAGCGGAGCCGTGCGCGTCGTCGCCGCCGGGGAGGCGCCGCGCGCCCGGCCGGGCGACACGGTCATCGCCCTGACGGGGCCGCGATGATCGCCGCGCGCACGGTCGACGGCTTTCCCGCGCTGACGCTGGCGGCGACCGCGGCGGGCGGGATCGAGGCCACGTTCGTGCCCGCGGCGGGCATGGTCGGGTGCTCGCTGCGCCATCGCGACGAGGAGCTGCTCGGCCAGCGCGCAGGGCTGCGCGCGTACGTCGCCGAGCGCAAGACGATGGGGATCCCGCTCCTGTATCCCTGGGCCAACCGTCTCGGCAGCCACCGCTTCGAGGTCGCCGGTCGCGAGGTCGTGGTCGACCCCGAGGCGACGCCGGTGGCGCTCGAGGAGCACGGCCTGGTCATCCACGGGCTCCTCGCGGGGATGCCGGGATGGCGCGTCGAGCGCCACGAGGCCGCGGACGACGGCGGGGTCCTCGCCGCGAGCTTCGACTTCGCCGCGCACGAGGCGCTCATGGCCGCCTTCCCGTTCGCGCACGAGCTGCGCCTCGAGGTGACGCTGCACGGCGCGACGCTCACCGTCGCGACGACCGTGCTGGCCTCGGGCGACACGGCGGTGCCGGTCGCCTTCGGCTTTCACCCCTACCTGCGCCTCCCCGGCGTCGACCGCTCCGACTGGGAGGTCGAGGTGCCGGTCAGCGAGCAGCTGCGGCTCGACGACCGGATGCTCCCGACCGGCGAGCGGGTCGGGGCGTCCGTGCACACCGGGCGGCTCGGCTCGCGGACGTTCGACGACGCGTACCCGGCGCCCGCGGACGGCGCGCCGTTCGTGCTCGCGGGCGGCGGGCGCCGGATCGAGCTCGCGTTCGCGGAGGGCTATCCGTACGCGCAGGTGTTCGCCCCCGCCGAGGACGACGTCGTCGCCTACGAGCCGATGACGGCGCCCACGAACGCGCTCGTCGACGACGGCCCCCAGCTGCCCGTCGTGGCGCCCGGCGACCAGTACCGCGCCGTGTTCTCGATCGCGATCAGTTAGTCGAAGGCGCCTCTGGCTTCGGCGCGGCGGGTGAGCGCCTGCTGGGCGAGCAGCGCGAGCGTCCCGCCGGCGAACAGCATCGCGACGTTGATCGAGAGGACGGCGAGCGCGCCCGCGGCCTTGTCGACCTCGCCGACGCCGGCAGCCACGCCGAGGTAGGCCGAGGCCGGGATCGTCGTCACCGAGATCGCGACCCCGACCGCGGCGCTCGCGCGGGTCTGGAGGGCGAGCATGCCGGCGATCCCGGCCACGAAGGCGACGACGATCGTCGAGCTGTTGACGCTGGTGAGGCCCGAGAGCCCGCTCTCGCCGACGCTGAAGCTCCCCGGCAGCAGCCCCTCGACGTCGAGGAGCGCGGTCAGCAGGCCGGCGACGAGGCCGGCGACGCCAAGGCCCGCGATGAGCGTCGCGAACGCGCGGCCGACGAGCCGCGGGCGCCGGGCGACGAGCCCGATGCAGGTCGCCGCGATCGGGAGGAAGTCGGGGCTGACCGCCATGGCGCCCACGATGAGGATCCCGTTCGCGTAGATGACCCCGTAGCCCGCGATGATCCCGGCGACGCACATGAAGACGAGGAAGCGCCCGACGGGCCGGGCGTTCTCGCCGGCCTGACCGAGCAGGTCCGCCCAGACGACGGCGCCACCGCGGTGGGGTCTTCGGCCCGGCTGCAGGCCGTCGACGCGCAGGAGCCAGACGTCGGCGGGCGGGACGCCGAGGCGGTGCACGCCGCTCAGCGCCGCGTCGGCGGCGTCCGGGTCGAGGTCCGCGGTCACGAGCACGCGGCGCTGCGCGTCGCCGGCGTCGGAGCGGATGATGTGGTCGGCGCCCGGGAGCGTTGACAAGAGGACGGCGACCTCGTCCATCGCCACGGCGTCACCGAACACGCGGAGGTGCA
>DATNGY010000248.1:0-2279 GCA_035605735.1 Solirubrobacteraceae bacterium | reverse complement strand
ACCTGGCGCGCGAAGGCCTCCTCGAGCCCGAAGTCGTTGGCGATCGCGGTCAGGCTCGAGGTGTCGGCGTGCAGACAGAGCGCGCTGAGCGGGCGGCGGTCGGCCTGGAAGCGGCCGACGAGCTCGGCGGTGAGGTGCTGCGCCTCGGCCGCGCTGCCGCCGTTTCCGACCGTGAGCAGGCGGGCGCCGTCGAGCAGCCGCTCCGCGAGGACGCGGCCCCAGCGCTCGACGCGCTCGCCCTCGCGCTCGAGCGCGGCCAGCGCCCCGGACAGCGAGCGCAGGTGCTCGTCGGCCGACGGCAGGCGCCTGGAGGGCTGCGCCGGAACGCGGCGGTGCAGGACGCGCTCATAGGTGTCGAGTGTGGCGTTGGCGACGCGCTGCCAGTCGTACAGGCGGCGCGCGCGGCGCACGCCGGCCCGACCGTACGCGGCGCGGCGGGCGGGGTCGTCGAGGAGCGCGCGCAACGCCCCGGCGAGGCGGTCGGGGTCGCGCGGCGCGACGTGGACGCCGGTGACCCCGTCGACGACCGTATCGATCATGCCGCCCACGGCCGAGGCCACGACGGGCACGCCGCAGGCCATCGCCTCGAGCGGCACGATGCCGAACGGCTCGTACCACGGCGCGCTCACGACGAGGTCGGCCGAGCGCAGCAGCGGGGGGAGGTCGGCGCGCTCGACGCGGCCCCGGAGCTCGACGCGGTCGCTCACGCCGACGTCGTCGGCGATGCGCCGCAGCCGCTGGGCCTCGTGGTCGCCCCCGAGCTCGGCCCCGGGCGGCCCGCCCGCGACGACGAGCTCGGCGGCCGGCAGCGCCGCGAGGGCCTCGATGACGTTGCCGATGCCCTTGCGCTCGACAAGGCGACCGACGCAGAGCAGGCGCTGGCGCCCCCGTCGGCGCGGCTCGCGGGGCCCGGCGGCCGCGAAGAGCCCGAGGTCGACGCCGCAGGGGACGACGGTGAGCTTCGGCCGCTGCGCGCCGAGCCGCACGAGCTCGAAGACCTCGTCCGTGCACGTGGCGAGGATCTCGTCGGCGCGCCGCACGAGCTCGCGCTCGATCCCGAAGCGCTCGGGCGGCGAGGTGTCCTTCTCGCCCTGGTAGCGGCGCTTGACGACGCCGAGGGCGTGGAAGGTCTGCACGACCGGAAGGCCGAGATCGCGGGCCGCGCGCAGCGACGCGTACCCGGACATCCAGAAGTGGGCGTGGACGAGGTCGGGGCGATCGCGGCGCCAGGCGCGCGCGAGCTCCTCGGCGAAGGCGTCCATGTACGGCAGCAGCTCGTCCTTGGGCACGGGCTCGGGCGGCCCGGCGTCGACGTGGTGGACGACGACGCCGGGCGCGAGCTCGAGGCGCGCCGGCAGCGTCGGGTCGTCGCGCCGCGTGTGGACGACGACCTCCGCCCCGCGGCGGGCGACGCCGCGCGCGAGCGCGGCCACGTGCACGTTCTGGCCCCCGGCGTCGACGCCGCCCAGCGTCGCCAGCGGGCTCGCGTGCTCGGAGACCATCGCGATCCTCATCCCGCCACCTCCTCGAGCAGCGAATCCCAGTCGGCGAGGAAGCGCTCGAGGCCGAAGCGCTGGCGCGCTGCGACGCGCGCCGCGCGCCCGGCCTCGCGCGCGCGCTCGGGCTCGGCGAGGTACGCGCGCGCGCCGTCGACGAGCGTGTCGATGCTCGTCGAGAGCACGCCGGCCCCCGCCGGGACCGCCTCGGGCGCCTCGGTCGTCGCCAGGGCCACGACCGGCATGCCCAGGTGCATCGCCTCGATCAGCGAGAGCCCGAGCGACGTCCAGCGGATCGGGTGCAGGTAGAGCCGGCGGCGGGCCATCTCGTCGTGCAGGCGCGCCTGCGCGACGTCCTCGCGCCCGCCGAGCGCGCCCGCGTCCATCCCGAAGAGATCGACCGGGACGCCGTCGGCGGCGAAGCGCTCGAGGAGGTCCGTGCCGGTCACGCGCGCGCGGCGGCGCGCCTCGTTGATGACGACCGCCGCCCGCGGCTCGTCGCCCGAGTAGCGGTAGCCGGGGTCGATGACGCCGTGCTCGATGACGCGCGTCGGCGTCGTGCCGCAGTCCCAGAAGAGGTCGTTGAAGTGCGTGACCTGGACGACCACCAGGTCGCGGCGATCGGCCGCCGGGTGGCGCATCTCGGCGATCCGGCCCTGCGGCGCGTTGTGCTCGACGAACACCGTGGGCAGCGCCCGCGGCCCGAGCCATTCGGCCGCGAGGCGCTCGAGCTCGACCGGGCGCTGGAGGATCACGACGTCGACGTCGGCCGAGCGCGCCTCG
>DATNGY010000247.1:0-9432 GCA_035605735.1 Solirubrobacteraceae bacterium | reverse complement strand
TCTTCACCTCGCTGATGCACGCGCGCACGTAACGTCCCGGGGCGATGGGCCCCGCCACCGAGCTCGTCGCCCCGCCCGCGCACGGCCGGGTGTTCCGCCACGCGGCCCGCGCCGGGCTGGCCGACGTCGCGCCCCCGGGCCGGGCGCGCCTGGACGCGATCGCCCGTTGGCTGCAGGACGCCGCGCTCGCCGACGTGCAGGACGCCGGCCTCGCCGAGGGCCTCTGGATCGTCCGGCGGCTGCGGATCGCGGTCGCGCGCTTCCCTGCCTTCGGCGAGGAGCTCGAGGTCGCGACGTTCTGCAGCGGCGTCGGGCGCTTCTGGGCCGAGCGGCGCACGACCGTCGCCGGGGCCGGGGGCGCCCGCGTCGAGGCCGGCGCGCTCTGGGTCCACCTCGCCGCGGACGGGGCGCGGCCCGCGCCGATGCCGCCGCGCTTCGACGCGGTCTACGGCCCGGCGGCGGCCGGCCGGCGCGTCCGCGCCCGCCTGCGCCACCCGGCGGCGCCGCCGCCGGACGCCGAGCGACGGCCGTGGCGCTTTCGCGCGGCCGACCTCGACCTCGCCGACCACGTCAACAACGCCGTCTACTGGCAGGTGCTCGAGGAGGACCTTGCCGGAGAGCTCCTCCCCGGCGGCCTCGACGCCGAGATCGAGCACCGCGCGCCCGCCGACGCCGGCGAGGCGCAGCTCGCGCGCGCCGACGGCGCGCGCTGGGTCCTCGGCGCCGACGGCGCCGTGCTGGCGAGCTTCGTCATGGCCCCACGGCCTCCACGAGCTCCGGCGTGACCTCGCCCGGCGTAGCGACGCTCGCCGCGGCGAGCGCTAGCGCGTCGGCGTCGGGTGGGAAGTGCGGGTTCGGCACGGCGACGACGACCATGCCGGCCGCGGCGGCCGCGCGCAGGCCGTTCGCGGAGTCCTCGACCGCGAGGCAGCGCGCGGGATCGACGCCGAGCCGGCGCGCCACCTCGAGGTAGACGTCGGGCGCAGGCTTGCCGCGCGCCACCTCTTCGCTTGCGACCACGGCGTCGAACGCGGCGGCGATGCCGGCCTCCTCGAGCACGAGCTCGATGAGCTCGCGGTTGGCCGAGGACGCGACGCCGAGCCGCCAGCGGTCCGCGAGCGCGCGAACCGCGTCGACCGCGCCCGGCAGCAACGGCAGGCCGCGGCGGTAGCCGCCGGCCATGGCGGCGACGACCGCGTCGTTGACCGCCTCCGGCGCGAGCCGGACGCCGAGCTCGTCGCTGAGGTAGCGCGACCACTCCGGGGCGCTCATTCCCATCATCGCCCGCGTCGCGTCCGGCTTCCAGGTGCCACCGTGCTCGGCCGCGACCGCGCGCCGCGCCTCGTCCCAGCGCGCCTCGGAGTCGACGATGACGCCGTCGAGATCGAAGACGACGGCGTCCGTCACGAACGTCGGGCGCGTAGCTCGGCGGCGAAGCGGCCCGCGTCATCGAGCACGGCCGCGAGGGCGTCGACGAGCTCGTCGAGGACCGCGCGGTCGCTCACGAGCGGCGGCGCGATCTGCAGGACGCTGTCCCCGCGGTCGTCGGCGCGGGCGATGATTCCCGCCTCGAGCAGTCGCCCGGGCAGGAAGCCGCGCAGCAGCGCCTCGCGCTCGTCGGCGTCGAACGTCGCTCCTTCGGCGTCGGCGACGAGCTCGATGGCCCAGAAGAAGCCGGCGCCGCGCACGTCGCCGACGATCGGCAGCGCGCGCAGCTCGTCGAGCCGCGCGTGCAGGTGACCCTCGAGCGCGGCGACGTTGTCGAGCACGCCGTCGCGGGCGAAGACATCGAGGTTGCGCCGCGCGATCGCCGCCGCGAGCGGGTGGCCGCCGTAGGTGATGCCGTGCAGCAGCGTGCGGCCCTCGTCGTAGAGCGGCGCGGCGACGCGATCGGAGACGAGGACGGCGCCCATCGGCGCGTAGGCCGACGTCAGGCCCTTCGCGGCCGTGACCATGTCCGGGCGCGCGCCGACGCGCTCGCTGCCGAACATCGGCCCCACGCGGCCGAACCCGGTGATGACCTCGTCGGCCACCAGCAGCGCCCCGCAGCGGTCGGCCGCCGCGCGCAGGCCGGCCCAGTAGCCGGGCGGCGGGACGAGGCACCCGCCCGCGTTCTGGATCGGCTCGGCGATGATCATCGCGATCTCGTCGGGGCCCTCCTCGGCGATCGCCGCGTCGAGCTCGGCGAGCAGCGCGCGCGTGAGCGCCTCGCCCTGCAGGCCGCCGAGCGGCCGGAACGGGTTCGTGTTCGACACGTGGCGGACGTCGATCGGCGCAGCGCCGAACGGCTCCTTGTAGCCCGGCACGCCGGTGAACGAGAGCGCTCCGAGCGTGACGCCGTGGTAGGCGGTGCGGCGCGCGATCGCCTTGCGCCGCTCGGGCTGGCCGTGGGCGACGTGGAAGTGGCGGGCGAGCTTCCAGGCGGTCTCCACCGACTCCGAGCCGCCGTTCGTGAAGAACGCCTTCTGGAGGCCGTCGGGCGCGACATGCGCGAGCGCCTCGGCGAGCTCGATCGCCGCGGGATGGGCCGTCGCCCACACCGTGTTGAAGGCCAGGCGCCCGAGTTGTTCGGAGGCGACCTGCGCCATCTCCTCGCCGTAGGAGTAGCCGAGCTGCGCGCAGAAGAGGCTCGAGAGCCCGTCGAGGTAGCGCCGCCCGCGGGTGTCCCAGACGTACGGGCCCTCGCCGCGCTCGAGGACGAGGAGCTCGCGTCCACCGGGCCCGTACGCGCCGTTGCGCGCGAAGTGCAGCAGGAGGTGCTCGTGGGCGGATGCCTGCAGGTCGTCGTGCGTGGTGGTGGCGGCCATGTCCACGAGCCTAACGCGCGTCATATGGGCGCTTCCGGGGTATCGGGGGAGGGTCGATTGGGGAGGGCAGATGAGCTGGTTCGAGCTGACGGTCCAGCACGAGGAGGAGCGGCGCACCGCTCGCATCCGCGTGGACGGCGCCCTCGACCTCTCCGGCGCACGCGACTTCGAGGACGCGCTGCGTCGCGTCGAGCGCGACCGCCCGCGGCGCATCGTGCTCGACCTCGGCGCGCTCGAGTTCCTCGACAGCGCCGGCCTCGCGCGCATCCTCGCCCTCCGCGTCCGCTGCCGCCGGGCCCGCAGGCGGCTCGACTTCGTCGGCGCGCCGCCGATCGTGCACCGGCTCTTCGACGTCGCGGGCGCCTCCGGCGCTACGCGCTGATCGCCAGCACGACCTCGAGGTCGCCGTCGATGCGCGCGTCGGTGAGCGCCACCTGGCCCTCCCCCGCGCGCTCGAAGGCGAGATCGACGCGGCTCGAGCCGACGCGCAGGCGCTCGACGCGCACGCGGCTCAGCCACGGGGGCAGCGAGGGCCGGCGGACGCGCAGGCGGCCTTCCAGGGCGTCGGCCTCGAGGCCGAGCGCGCTCGTGAGCAGGTAGGGGACGGCGGCGGCGGCCCACGCCTGCGGGTGACAGGCCACGGGGTATGGGACCGGCGTCTCGAACTGCGCCCGCGAGAAGCCCGCGAAGAGCTCGGGCAGGCGGTAGTCGTCGGCGTGCGAGGCCGCCTCGATGAGCGCCTCGAAGCAGGTGAGGAAGTCGGCGTCGAACCCGTACCGGCGCAGGCCGGCGGCCACCATCGCGGTGTCGTGCGGCCAGACCGTCCCGAGGTGGTAGGCGACGGGGTTGTAGGCGGCCTCGCCGCTCGCGAGCGTGCGGATCCCCCACCCGGAGAACATCGCCGGGGACATCATCGCGTCGCGCACGGCCGCCGCGCGCTCGCGGGAGACCGCGCGCGCCCACAGCAGGTGCCCCTGGTTTGACGCCAGCGCGCCGCTCGGTCGCCCGTCGCGGTCGAGCGCCATCGAGTAGAAGCCGCGCTGCCCGAGCCAGAAGCGCTCGAGCCGCGCCGCGAGCGCGTCCGCCTCCTGGCGCAGGCGGGCGGCGCGAGTCGCGTCGCCCGCGCGGTCGAAGAGGTCGGCGAGCTCGCGCTTGGCGCGGACGACGTAGGCCTGCGGCTCGACGAGCGCGATCGGCGGCTCGAGCGGCACGCCGTGCTCGTCGACGATCCCGTCCTCGGAGTCCTTCCAGCCCTGGTTGCGCAGACCCAGCGGCGAGCTCGCGCGATAGTCGAGCAGCCCGTCGCCGTCGTGGTCGCCGTGCTCGTCGATCCACCCCAGCGCCGCGTCGACCGCAGGCGCGAGCTCGTCGAGCAGCGCGAGGTCGCCGCACCAGCGCGCGTGCTCGGCCAGGAGGCAGAGGAACAGCGGCGTGGCGTCGACGGAGCCGTAGTAGCGGGCGAGCGGCGTCAGGTCGAGGCTGGCGACCTCGCCGCGGCGCAGCTCGTGCAGGACCTTGCCCGGCTCCTCCTCGCGGGGCGGATCGTCGCGCGTGCCGAGCCGCGCCGCGAGCACGCGCAGCGTGGCCTCGGCGACGTCGCGATCGAAGGGAAGCATCTCGAGGGCCGCGATCACGCTGTCGCGGCCGAACAGCGTCGCGAACCACGGCACGCCGGCGGCGTAGAAGCAGTCGCCGTCGAGCGTCGAGCGCAGCATGCGCATGTCGAGCAGTGACCGCCGCACGATGCGGTCGAAGAGGACGTCGTCGCTCGTCACGCGCGTGGCGCCGGCGTCGTCCTCGCGCTCGGCGCGCGCGAACGGCGCCCGGGGCGCCGGCTCGCCGTCGCCCTCGAGCAGCTCGTACGTGAGCACGACGTCGCGGCTCGTCGCGGGCTCGAAGCGCAACGCGAAGCGCAGCACGCCGCCGCGGATCTCGGTGGGCGCGGGGTCGGCGCTCACGACGGTCGCGCGGCGGACGCCGTCGCGGCCGCGGGCGACGAAGCGCACGCCGTCGTCGCGTGGCTCGACGGCCACGGGCGGCGGATCGAGCGCGACCATCCCCCGGAGCGCGAGCATTCCCTGGAAGTCGGCCGCGAGCTCGAGCGTCACGTCGAGCTCGAGCGGCTCGCGGCCGTAGTGGTGAACGTGGAGGCGCTCGCTCAGGCAGGTCGGCTCGGCGAGCACACGCTCGAAGCGGATCTGCAGCGCCTGCAGCGGCAGCCGCCGGCCGCCCGGCAGGCGCAGGCCCGGGTTGGTGAGCTCGTGGACGCTCTCCGAGCCGAGGTCCGCAGAGGCGATCAGAAGCCGCGGGCGCGCGCCGCCGACGAGCAGGTCGTGTCCGGACAGGAAGCGGCAGTCGTCGAGGTAGAGGCCGAGCGGATGGGGTCCCGTCTCGAGCGGCAGCCGGCCGTCGGCGAGGCTCACGCAGAACGCGTTGTCGCGCTTGAGGACGATCGTGTCGGTGAGGTTGACCGCGCCGTCGGTGGGCTTCGTGGCGGCGATGTCGGTCGTCGCTTCGGGCATCACAGCCCTCTGCCCCGACGCTCGGCGCTTGAACCCCCGTGCGCGCGGGAACTCTGTCTCGGCAGGGAGGCACGGACGCGACAAGGAGGGGACGGACATGGACGAGCTACGGATCGCAGTGCTGGCGCCGCCATGGATCGAGGTGCCCGCGCCGGCCTACGGCGGCATCGAGGAGGTCGTGCGCCTCGAGGTCGACGGGCTCGTCGCCCGCGGCCACGACGTCACGCTCTTCGCGCCGCCCGGCTCGGACACGCCGGCGCGGGCGGCGGCGCCGCTTTCGGACACCCACCCCGACGAGATCGAGCGCTGCGTCTGGGAGGTCGACCACGTCGCCCGCGCGTTCGACGCGATCGACCAGGAGCTCCCCGGCGGCCGTCGCTTCGACGTCGTCCACGACCACTGCGGGTTCGCCGGGCTGGCCTTCGCCGACCGGCTGCGGACGCCGCTCGTGCACACGATGCACGGTCCGCTCGACGAGGCGACGCTGCCGTTCTACGCGACGCACGCCCCCAAGGGGACGGTCGTGGCGATCTCGCACGCGCAGCTCGACGGCGCGCCGCCCGCGCTCGAGGGCGCGCCGGTGGTCCATAACCCGCTCGCGTTCGCGGAGTGGAAGCTCGAGACCGACCCGGGCGAGCACGTGCTCTGGATCGGCCGGATGAACCCGGTGAAGGGTCCGCACCGCGCGATCGCCGCGGCGCGCGAGGCCGGCGTGCCGCTCGTCCTCGCCGGCCCGGTCCAGCCGGGCCAGGAGCGCTTCTTCGCCGCCGAGGTGGAGCCGCACGTCGACGGCGAGGCCGTCCACTACGTCGGCGAGACGGGCGGCGCCGACAAGGCGGAGCTCTACCGCTCGGCGGCCGCGCTGCTCATGCCGATCCGCTGGCGCGAGCCGTTCGGGCTCGTCATGGTCGAGGCGATGGCGTGCGGCACGCCGGTGATCGCGTTCGCGGAGGGATCGGTGCCCGAGGTCGTCGAGGACGGCGTCAGCGGCTTCGTGGTCGACGACGAGCACGCGATGGCCGCCGCGATCGGGCGGGCGGTCGAGCTCGACCGCGCGGCAGTCCGCGCGAGCGCGTGCGAGCGCTTCGACGTGGAGCGCTGCGTCGAGGGCTACGAGCGCGTCTTTCGCGGCGCCGTGGCCGGGCGCTCCGACAACCGCCGCGGACGCTTCATGCGCATCGCCTCGCGGTAGAGCGCCGCGGTCCGGCGCGCGACCTCGGTCCAGTCGAAGCCGCGCACGTGGTCGGAGGCCTCCGTAACCAACCGGAAGCGCAGCGCCGGGTTCGTCAGCACGAGCTCGATGAGCCGGGCAAGCTCGAGCGGGTCGCGCGAGGCGAAGCGCAAGCCGACGTCGTCGTTGGGCACGACCTCACGCAGGCCGCCGGTGTCGGCCACGATGCACGGGCAGCCGGAGGCCATCGCCTCGAGCGCGACGAGGCCGAAGGGCTCGAACAGCGAGGGGACGACGCAGAGGTCGGCGATCCGGTACAGCGAGTGCAGGACGTCATCGCCGATCCACCCCGCGAACGTCCCGTGGCGGGCGAGGCCGAGGCGCCGCGCCTGGGCCTTCAGCTCGGCCTCATGGGTGCCCGAGCCCGCGACGAGGAAGCGCACGTCGCCCGCGCGCCGCACGACGCGGGGCAGCGCGTCGAGCGCGATCTGGAAGCCCTTCTCGTAGACGAGGCGCCCGACGAGGAGCACGAGCTTCTCGTGGGGCGCGGCGAAGCGCGCCCGCAGTTCGGGCAGGTCGTCGACGGGCCGCAGGTCGAGCGGGTCGATGCCGTTGGGGATCACCGCGACGTCGCGCTCCGCGAGGCCGAAGACGTCGGCGACGTGGCCGCGCATGTAGTGCGAGCAGACGACGACGCGGTCGGCGCGGCGCGCCATCCACTTCTCGATCGCGTGGATGTGGCGCTGGGGGTGCTCGCGCACCCAGCCCTGGTGGCGGCCGAATTCGGTCGCGTGGATCGTCGTGACGAACGGGACGTCGAGCGCGTCCGACAGCCGCGCCGCGGCCTTGGCGACGAGCCAGTCGTGTCCGTGCACGAGGTCGGGGCGCGCGCGGCGGGCCAGGCGCCGTCCGGCCGCGGCCAGGTGCGCGTTGAGGTCGTCGACCCAGGCTACGAAGGCGTCCAGGTCGCGCGGCGTGTCGGGCTCGGGCACGCGGTGGACGCGGACGCCGCCGCGCACCTCCTCGCCCGGGTCGCCGGGCCGCCCGCGCGTGAGGACGTGGACGGTCGCGCCCTCGCGCGCGAGCCCCTCGGAGAGCTTTCGGACGTGGCGCGCGAGGCCGCCCTCGACGATCGGCGGGTACTCCCACGTGAGGACGAGGACGCGCGGCGCCACGGCGGGCGGACCCTACCGGGACAATGGCTCGGTCATGCCCGACGGCGAACCAACGGCGCGACCCGCGACGGTCAGCGGGGAGCTCGAGGAGTGGCTCGCCGGCGACGGCGAGAAGACGCTCGGCGGTCTCGTGGCCCACTTCGATCGCAAGAGCTTCGCGATCGCCTTCGTGCTCCTGCTCGCGCTGCCGGCGTTGCCGTTGCCGACCGGCGGCGCGACGCACGTCCTCGAGATCGTCGCCGTCGTCCTGGCCCTGCAGCTCGTCGCCGGCCGCGACGAGATCTGGATCCCGCGGCGCTGGCGATCGCTGCAGCTCGCCGGCGAGGGCCGCGGGCGCCTGCTCGCGGGGCTGCTGAAGCTCATCCGCGGCCTGGAGCGCTTCTCGCGCCCGCGCCTGCGCTTCGTCTTCAACCACCGCCTGACCAATCTCGTCTTCGGCCTGCTGGTCATCGCGGGCTGCGCGGGCGCGTTCTTCGCGCCGCCGTTCACCGGCCTCGACACGCTGCCTTCGCTCGGCGTCGTCCTGCTCTCGCTCGGTGTCCTGCTCGAGGACGTCGCGATCGTCGTGCTCGGCGTCCTCGTCGGCGCCGTCGGGATCGCGCTCGAGGTCGTGCTCGGGAGCGCCGCCGTACGCGGCGTCACGAGCCTGTTCTCGTAACAAACGCCTGTCCCCGGCAGATGCGCTCTCGTGCTACGTAAGGGTTGCTTGACATCGCGCGAGGTACCCGCGCGGCGCGTAGACGTCGGCGAGGCGGGCGGTGACGCGTCGCAGGTCGCGGTCGCGGCGCGCGTGAGCGAGCTGGCGCGCGGCGCCGCTGCGAGCCACGAGCCGGCGCACGGAGGCGAGCTCGCGCTCGCAGCGCAGCCGTCGGGCGTGGCGGCGGCAGGCGGCGAGGGTCCGCTCGAGGTGCTCGATCGCGGGGACGCGCGCTCCCGAGCGCACGTCGATCAGCAGTGCCGCCATCCCGTCGCGGGCGGCCAGGAAGCGGTTCTCCTGGAGCAGCTCGACGCTCGGCGGTCGGTGCCCGGGATCCTCGCGCCGCTCGAGCTCGTCGCTCGCCAGCGCCTGCACGAGCGCGGTAGCGTCACGCGGTCACGCAGGCCGGCCGGGAGCGCGGCGCGCACCTCGTCCGATCGGAAGGCCAGCGACCAGCCGTCCGGGTCGAGCAGCATGAACTCCTCCTCGATGCCGATCGTGAGCTGCTCGCCGGACGGGCGCGCCCGCCACGTCGCCCATGCCGGGACGTTCGTCATGATCGGGGGCCGAGAAGCGAGCGCGGTCACTCGACCGGGTTAGGCAGTGAGGGCGACGAGCGCGAGGCGAGGCAGACGAGACATGGTTCCTTGATCGGGGCGGGCGAGCGGCTCGCCGGCCGCGCCCAACGGCGGTCGGCGCTTCGCGAGGCTGCACGCGGCTTGATGATGGCCGTCTATGCGCGCGCTGGCTCGAGCCGGATCCGCGGCTCGAGCGATCCGGGCGCGCCGGCCGGCGTGGCGGCGATCAACCGCGTTCGAGCAGCGCTACGCCGTAGCGCGCGACGAGGTCCGCGACGGCGGCCTCCGGGCCGAGCTCGCGCTCCTCGCCGGTGAGGACGTCGCGCCAGCGCTCCGCGGCGTCGAGCGCGAGCACCGCGCCCTTCCACGCGCGCACGGGCACGACGACGAGCACGTCGTCGCCGCGCAGATAGGCACAGACCCCCGGACCGGTCTCGACGGGGCGGTAGGCGCCGGCGAACGGCTCGGGACGCCGCGCGCGT
>DATNGY010000246.1:0-2424 GCA_035605735.1 Solirubrobacteraceae bacterium | reverse complement strand
GCCGACGTAGAGCGCGTGATCGGGGCCCGTGCGCACGACGGTCGGCACCGACTGCGCGCCCTTCGCCGCGTCGGGGAACACCGCGACGACCTTGACCTTCCCGCGGCTGACCTCGAGGAGGTCGTTGCCGGCGGCGTCGGTGACGTAGCGCTTGCCGCCGCGCACCGCGATGCCGTACGGGTCGGAGTCCTTGCCCTGGCCGTCGGGGTCCTTGCGGAACTCGATCCGGTCGACGGCCGCGCCGGGCACGAGCCCGCCGCGAGCAGTGACGCGGATGACGCGACCGGCCTGGCGCAGGGCCGCGGCGGGCACGCCCTTGGGCGGCTTTGCGCCGAGCGAGGTGACGACCGTGAAGACGCGGCGGCGTGCGTCGACGGCGACGTCGTCGGCGCCGGTGACGAACGTGCCGTCCTGCGCGCCGACTGAGAGCAGCTCCGCGGCGCGGCGCGTGCGCACACCCGTGGGCGAGAGCTTTGCGATGGCGCCGGTGAAGCCGCCGCACTCGCCCTTGCTCACGCAGAGGTTGCCGGAGCGCCCGGCCTGGGCGATGTACAGCGAACCGCCGGGTCCGAAGGTCAGCCCGCGCGGGTTGTTCAGGTGGTCGGCGACGACGGTCGGCGGCCCCGCGGCCTGGGCGCTCGCGCCGAGCGCGAGCAGCGCGACCGGGCCGGCGAGTAGCGCGCCGACGCGAAGACGATGGTGCATCGAAGGTGGTCCCCCTGGGTCGTTTTCGTGCGGCCGATCGGCGGCCGCGGGGGCGAGCGTAAGGGACCGATAGGCCGTCGAGCGTCCTCCGGGAGGATGATCTAGACCTCCGTGCAGGACCCCCCGCGCCCGCGGCGAACACCGCCCCGGGCGCGAGCTCCGGGACGACCGTCGCCTGGGAGGGCGACACCGCGCGCGGCACGGTCCGCTCCGGCTACGGTGCCGCGATGGCGAAGACCGCGGCGCCCGCATGAGCGTGCCGCGCCGGGCGACGAGCGGGCGGGCGCGTAGCGCGGCGCGGGAGCTGCGTCCGATGGCGTCGCTCACGCTCGCCGAGGGCGGCTCGCGGCTGCTGAGCTTCGCCTTCTACCTGCTGGCGGCGCACACGCTCACCACCGCCGGCTTCGGCGAGGTGCGCTACACGATCACGCTGTCGGCGCTCGCGTTCGCGGTCGGCCAGGTCGTCGTCACCGGCCTGGCACGCGAGCTCGGGGCCGCGCGCGGCGACGCGGATCGGACCGGCGCCGTGCTCGGCTCGAGCCTCGCGGCCGCCGCCGTCGTCGTCGGCGCGTCGGCGGTCGTGGCCGCGGCGGCGGTCGCGGCGGGAGCGCTGCCCGGCGCGAATGCGCTGGGCCTGCTCGTGACCCTCGGCGGCCTCGCGGTCTTCCAGCTCTACTACGGCATCGGCCGCGGCATCGGGGAGTCGCTGCGTCCGGCGCTGACGTACGTCGGCGGGTCGCTCGCCCAGCTCGTCGTCTTCGCCGCGATCGCGCTCGTCGCCGACCCCGGCCCCACGATCGCGCTCGTGGTCTACGGGCTGGCGAGCGTCGTGCCCGTCGCGTGGCTGGAGGCGACGCGACCGGTCGTTCGCGGACGCGACCTGCGCGTGGACCGCGCGACGCTGGCCCGGCTCTGGCGCATCGGAGCCCCGCTGCTCGTGGCCGCCGTCGGGTACCTCGTCTGGCTCTCGGCCGACCAGATCTGGGTCGCTACGACGATGGACCGCCACGACGTCGGCCTCTACGGCGCCGCCAAGACGCTCGCGCAGCTGTTCATCGTCGTGCCGGCCGGCGTCGGCGGCGTCCTGCTGCCGCGCATCGCCGAGCTGGTCGCCGGCGGCCGCGACCGCGCGGCGCGGCACCTCGCGTGGGGGTCGACTGCCGGCGTCCTCGGGCTCTCCGCCGCGCTCGCGGTCGTCGTCGCGGCCTTCCGTGGCGACCTGCTCGCCGCCCTGTTCGGCGCGCCCTACCGCGCGGCGGCCCCCGCGCTCGGGGGGCTCGTCGTGGGCATGACGCTCTACGCGGGCTTCGCCACGCTGACGACCGCCGCCGTCGGGTGGGGGCGGCCGCGGGCCTACGCGTTCGGCGTCGCCGTCGCCGCGGCGGTCGAGCTCACGATCCTGCTCGCGGCGGGCGGCGACTCGATCGCGACCGCGGCCTGGGCCTCCGCGGCGGCGATCGGCGCGGGCTTCGCGGCCGTCCTCGCGCTCCTGGCCCTGCGGCCGCTTCGACGCGGCGACTGATCGGTTGCGGACATCCGGACTTCACCGCTCACCGGGCGCGCTACCCTCGGCCGCATGTGCACCGCCCGCGACGGGGGGAGGGCCGCGGGCCGGTTCGCGGCACCGCCAGTAGGCCGTTCAGTAGCGCGTCAACCGCGCGCCGCTGACGACGAGCTGGCCGCCCGCACGCACGTCGACGGAGAACACGAGGTCAGGAC
>DATNGY010000245.1:0-2554 GCA_035605735.1 Solirubrobacteraceae bacterium | reverse complement strand
CGCGCGTGCCGTGGTCGCCGAAGGCCGCGTAGGAGAGGTTGTCGCCGGCCTCGGGGCCCGAGCACGCCTCGACCTCCTCGCCGTCGACGGTCACCGTGCACGACGCGACCCACGGCGTCCCGGCGATCATCCGCTCCCAGCGATCCTCGATCGGCTCGACGCGCCCGTCGCGGAAGCCGAGGTGCGGCTGGTCGTGCATGCACTCCAGGCACTGGACCACCGCCTCCTGCAGCTCGTCGACGACCTCGCCGCGCTCGCCCGACTCGGGGTCGACCTTGTGGATGCCCTCGTAGTGGACCTGGACCTCGAGATCGGTCGACCAGCAGCGGTAGCAGCGCAGCCAGGACTTCGTACCGACGGAACCCTCCATTCCGATGATTGTATGTGGCGCATGGCCGATGCCGTGCTCGCGGAGGTCGGGGCGGGGGTGACGACGCTCACGCTCAACCGTCCCGAGCGGCACAACGCCATCACGCCCGAGCTCGTCGAGCAGTTCCTCGCGGCGCTGCGCGACGCCGAGGACGACGACGGCGTGCGCGTCGTGCGCCTGCGCGGCGCCGGCCCCTCGTTCTGCGCCGGCTACGACATCGGTTGGGGCGCCGAGGCGATGGCGGCCGGCGCGGGCCCCTGGGACCCGGCCGCCGACTTGGCTCTAATGCGGCGCTTCGTCGACGCCTACATGGCCCTCTGGCGCTCGCCGAAGCCGGTGATCGCCCAGATCCACGGCGCCTGCGTCGGCGGCGGCACCGACCTCGCGCTCTGCGCCGACCTCGTCGTCTGCGCCGAGGACTGCCGCATCGGCTACGCCCCGGCGCGCGTTTGGGGCTCGCCCACGACCGCGATGTGGATGTACCGCCTCGGGCTCGAGCGCTGCAAGCGCCTGCTGCTCACCGGCGACCCCGTCGACGGCCGCCGCGCGGTCGAGTGGGGGCTGGCCTCGGAGGCGGTTCCCGCCGACGAGCTCGAGGCGGCGGGGCGCGCGCTCGCCGAGCGCGTCGCGCTCCTGCCGGGCAACCAGCTGCACATGATGAAGGTCCTGGTCAACCAGGCCTTCGAGCAGATGGGGCTGGCCACGAGCCAGCTCGTCGGGCTGCTCCTCGACGGCGCCGCGCGTCACACGCCCGAGGGCGCCGCCTTCACCGAGCGCGCGACCGCCGACGTCCGTGCCGCGGTCGCCGAGCGCGACCGGCCCTTCGGCGACTACGGCCAGGGGCCGAGGACCGCGTAGACGGGGCCAGGCCATGCGCCGGTCGGCGTCGTCCTCGCCGGCGGGCGCGGGCGGCGGCTGGGGGGCGACAAGGCGCGGCGCTATGGGCGGGCCGACCGCTGATCGCCTACCCGCTCGCGGCCCTGAGCGCGGTGCGTCCGTCGTGCTCGACGTCGCCGACGAGCGCCCGTTCTCCAACGTCGACACGCCCGCGGAGCTGGAGCGCGCGACGGCGCTGCTCAGCCCCCGATCGCGCTCATCGTCCGCGCCGGCTGGACGAAGCCGGGCTCGTTGACCCGGTGCTTGAGCTCCTTGCGCCAGACGGCGTCGCGCACGATCGCCTCGAGCTCGTCGTCGTCGGCGCCGTCGCGCAGTGGCGCGCGCAGGTCGGTCTCCTGCAGCGAGAACAGGCAGGTCCGCAGGCGGCCGTCGGCGGTCAGCCGGATGCGGTTGCAGTCGCCGCAGAAGGGCTCGGAGACCGGGTTGATGAACCCGATGCGCCCGCGCCCGTCGGCGAAGCGGAAGACGCGCGCGGTCGCGTGGGGCTCGCGCGGCTCGGGCTCGAGCGGCCAGGCCGCCTCGATCGCCGCGCGGATCTCGGCGCCGGTGAGGACGCTGTCGGGCGTCCAGGCGTGGTCGGCGTCGAGCGGCATGAACTCGATGAAGCGCACCTCGTAGGGGTGCTCGCGCGCGAAGGCGGCGAACGGCAGCACCTCGTCCTCGGTGAAGCCGCGCATAGCCACCGCGTTGATCTTGATCGGATGCGCCTCCGGGAAGGCGGCGAGCCGCTCGATCCCCGCGAGGACCCGCGGGAGCGCGTCGCGCCGGGTCATCGCGAAGAAGCGGTCGCGCTGGATCGAGTCGGCCGAGACGTTGAAGCGGTTGATGCCGGCGCGCACGAGCGCCTCGGCGTCGCGCTCGAGCAGGTAGCCGTTCGTGGTCACCGAGAGATCGCGGACGCCGTCGACCGCCGCGAGCATCGCCGCCAGCCGCGGGAAGTCGCGCCGCACGAGCGGCTCGCCGCCGGTCAGGCGCACGTCGCCCACGCCCATCGAGGCCAGCAGCCCGACGATCCGCTCGATCTCCTCGAACGTGAGGATGCTGTCGCGCTCGAGCCAGGCGAGCCCCTCGGCGGGCATGCAGTACTGGCAGCGGAAGTTGCAGCGATCGGTGACCGACACGCGCAGATCGCCGATCTGGCGGCCGTGCCCGTCGAGAAGCGGTTCCATCGCCATGCCTCCAGCGTATCCTGCCGCGCGATGCGGCTCGCGGCCCTGCTCCTGTGCGGCGCGCTCGCGCTCGCTGCGTGTGGCGGTGGCGACGGTGCCGGCGCCGGCCCCAAGCGCT
>DATNGY010000244.1:0-4778 GCA_035605735.1 Solirubrobacteraceae bacterium | reverse complement strand
GACGGCACCGAGCTGCGCGGCGACCGGCTGCTCGTCGCCACCGGCCGGCGCCCGCGCACCGCCGGGCTCGGCCTGGAGACAGTCGGGCTCGACCGGCTCGAGGTCGACGAACGCATGCGGGTGGGCGAGGGCCTGTGGGCGATCGGCGACGTCACCGGCATCTGGCCGCTGACCCACGTCGGCGAGTACGAGGGCGACGTCGTCGCGGCGAACATCGCGGGCGACGCGCACCCGGCGAACTACGAAGCCGTTCCGCGCGTCACCTACACCGATCCGCAGGCCGCGGCGGTGGGCGCGGTCGAAGCGCCCTACAGCGCCACCGCGCCCGTGTCAGAGGTGCCGAAGACCGCCACCTACACGCACGCCTACGCCGAATCCAACGGATTTCTGACGCTGCTCAGCGACGGCGAGCGACTGACCGGCGCCTACGCGGTCGGACCCGAAGCCGGTGAGTGGATGCAGCAGGCGACGCTCGCCATCCGCGCACACGTCCCGCTCGAGGTGCTGAGCGACACGATCCAGCCGTTCCCGAGCTTCTCGGGGATCTACGACGCGGCAGTGATGGCGCTCCGCATGGACATCGCCGAGATGCCGCGGCCGCTCACACCGATGGACGCGCAGATGGCGAGCCTGTCGGAGTGAAGAGGACAGCGCCGATCGGAGGAACCATGACCAGCGAAACCACCGCCGTTTCCACCCAGCGCCAACCCGAGCTGCTCGGCCAGACCGTCGTCCTGATCGGCGGCAGCGCCGGAATCGGCCTCGAGACCGCCCGACGCGCACGCCGCGAGGGCGCCGACGTCGTCCTCACCGGCCGCGATCCCGAGCGGCTCGAGCGAGCAGCGCGCGACGTCGACGCGCGGAGCACCGCTGCCTTCGATGCCACCGATTCGGCCGCGCTGAAGCGATTCTTCGATGACCTGCCAGACCCGATCGACCACGTGATGGTCACGGGCCCCGGCCCGAGCTACGCGCCGCTGCTCGAGCTGGACGCAGATGACGTGCGCCACGCGCTCGGCGACCACGTGGTCCTGGGGCTCGAGGTCGCGCGCCACGCCGCCGGCAAGATGAGGCCCGGCGGCACGCTGATCTTCATGGGCGGCACCGGCGGCCGGCGGATCAGTCGTGAGCTCGGGCTCGTCTCCGCGGCCACCGCCGTGCTGCCTCCGTTCACGGCGGCCCTCGCGCTCGAGCTCGCTCCGGTTCGCGTCAACCTGATCGCCGCCGGGTTCGTCGACACCCCGCTGTCGGCTTCGCTGCTCGGCGACGGACTCGACGCCCGCCGCGAGGAGCTCCGCACCAAGCTGCCGATCGGGCGCGTCGTCGGACCGGCCGACGTCGCCGCGCTCGCCGTGCACATCATGATCAACACCGCCCTCACCGGCGCGACATACGACATCGACGGCGGCCAGCAGTTCGTGGCGTGACCGTGTTCGGACGTGTGCACATGCCCTCGCTCGGCGGGGCGACCGGGTGGCTCAACTCAGAGCCGCTCAGCCCCGCCGAGCTGCGCGGCCACGCCGTCCTCGTGGACTTCTGGACGCTGACCTGCATCAACTGGCTGCGCACCGAGCCGTACATCCGTGCGTGGTCGCGCGCCTACCGGGACGACGGGTTGGTCGTCATCGGCGTCCACACGCCGGAGTTCTCGTTCGAGCACGAGCTCGACCTGGTGCGTCAGGCGACGAAGGAGCGGGCGATCGACTACCCGGTCGCGCTCGACAACGACTACGCGATCTGGAGCGCCTTCGACAACCACTACTGGCCGGCGCTCTACTTCGTCGACGCGGACGGCATCATCCGCGACCACCACTTCGGCGAAGGACGCTACGAGGAATCCGAGCGCGTCATCCAGCGGCTGCTCGGCGTGGAGCGCGAGCTCGTCTCCGTCGAAGGGCTTGGGGTGGAGGCGGAGGCCGACTGGGACCACCTGCGCACGCCCGAGACGTATCTCGGCTACGGGCGCAGCGAGCGCTTCGCGTCACCCGACGACCTGCACCTGAACCACTGGGCCCTGACCGGCGAGTGGACCGTCGGACGTGAGAACGTCGCGCTCGAACGGGCCGGCGGGAGCATCGCCTACCGCTTCCACGCGCGCGACGCGCATCTCGTGCTCTCTTGCGGAGCGCGCGAGCCGATTCCCTTCCGCGTGCTCCTCGACGGCGAGGCTCCGGGCCCGTCACACGGCGTGGACGTCGACGACGGCGGGAACGGCTTGCTCCGCGACGGCCGCCTGTACCAGCTCGTGCGCGCACACGACGCGGTCCGCGAGCGGACGCTTGAGATCACGTTCCTCGAGCCCGGCGCCGAGGCGTACGTGTTCACGTTCGGGTAGCGAGGGTTGGCGCCGACCCTGCCTTGGGAGCCGGCGGGCCGCTGACGGCTTCGCGTTAGGCTGGGGGCGAAGGTGGCCCTCGAACGCTCCTCGATCGTCCGCACGTTCCCGACGGTCCGCCGCGGCTACGACGCGGCCGCGGTCGACGCCCATCTCGCGGCGCTCGCGGCGGAGGTCGAGGCGCTCGCCGAGCGGCCGTCGCTCTCCGACCAGAGCGCCGAGCAGGTGCGCGCCATCGTCGAGGCGGCGGAGACGAGCGCGGCGCGCATCCGCGCCGACGCCGAGCGCGACGCGCGCGAGCGCCTCGCGTCAGCGGCGGGTGCCACGGAGGCGCTCGTCGCGGCGGTCGAGCGCCTGCGCGCCGAGGCCGAGCGGCTGAACGCCGAGCTGGGCGCCCTGCGCCCCGGGCCGGCCGCGAACGGCGCGTCCCCGCGCAGCCGCGACGAGGCGGCGGCGCGGATCGTCGCGCTCGACCTGGCGCTGGCGGGCACGCCGCGCGCGGAGGTCGAGCGCCGCCTCGCCGAGGAATACGAGCTCGGCGACCCCGCGGCGCTGCTCGACGCGGTCTACGCCGCGGCGGGAGCCTGATCGGCGCCGTCCTGCGCCTGCGGCGCCTGGGCTACCGGGGCGCGTGGTGGGCCATGCGGGCCTGGTGGCTCGTGCGCAGGCCGCACACGGTCGGGGTCAAGGTCCTGGCCAGGGACGGCGACCGCGTGCTCTTCGTCCGCCACACCTACGGCGACCGGCGCGGATGGGACCTCCCGGGCGGCGGCGCCCGCCGGCGCGAGTCGCCGGCCGACGCGGCGCGGCGCGAGGCGCGCGAGGAGCTCGGCGTCGACCCCCCGGCATGGCGGCCGGTCGCGGTGGTCGAGGTCAGCGGGATGGGGAAGCGCACGACGATGCACATCTTCGAGGCGCCCGTCGACCCCGGCGCGATCCACCTGCAGGCCGAGGAGCTCGCCGAAGGTCGCTGGGCGCCGCAGCGCGACCCGCCCGAGCCCCTCGCGCGCGACGCCGGCGACGTCCTGGCGGCGCTGCCCGCGGTCGCGAGGCCGCGAGGAGATCACCACGCTGGTTCGTAGGGCGGATAGGGTCGGTCGTCCCGTCGAGAGGCGAACGCCATGCCCCGCTGCGATCCGTCGCCCTCACCGCTCGTCGTGGCCGCGGCCTGCGCGGCGTTCGTGCTCGCCGCGCCGGCCTCCGCCGCGGCGAGACCGGACCTGGCGCGCATGGCGCTCGCGGCGGCCGACGTGTCGCCCACGGCGAAGGTCGTGAAGCAGGGCTACGCTGACCAGAAGCCCTACGTCGCGTTCTACGCCCGCCTGATCCGCTCCCGCGCGCAGCCGGTAGGGCGAGCCCGCATCACCGGCGTGGAGAGCGACATCGGCCTGTTCGAGGAAGCGGACGAGGCTGCGCTCGCGCTCGGGGGCATCTTCCTCGCCGACGCCGGCGACTTCCGCCGACAGGTCGCACGCGACCTCCGCGTCCCCGTAAAGGGCGTCCACGTCGGTCGAGTCGACGACGTTCGGGTCGGGGACGGCGGCGCGCTCGTGCCGGTGCGCGTCGAGAGCGGTCGGCGACGCCTGTCCCTGACCGAGGCGTACTTCACGCTCGACCGGGTCTTCGGCGCGCTCTACGTGTACTCGCGGACCCCGGTGGCGCGCGGTCGCATCACGCGCCTGGCACGCCGGGCCGCCGCCCACGTGCGCGAGGAGCTGCTCCCGCGCCAGCCGGCGGCGCCGGCGTTCGCCGGGCTCGTGCCAGCGTCGCGGTGACCACTGGCACGCGCCACCGCCGCGGCGCGTGCCCGCCCGGCGGCAGGCCCGCGGCCGGCCGCGTCGAACAGGTCAGCCATGCGATCGTCGCCGCCCCGGACCTGGCCGCTCCTCGCGAGCGTCGTGCTCGCCGCGCGGAGCGCGATCGAGCTCGGACCCGTCGCCGGCCTCTCGCCGCTGACCCTCGGTCTCGCGTGCACGGCGATGAACCTCGCCGTCCTGCTCGGGCTGAGGTCGCTGCACGATGCCCGCGCGCGCGCCGCCCGCGCCCGCCCGCTGGGCGCCCGGATCGAGGCATGGCTCGTCGCCGCCCGCTGGACGGCGCTGGTCGTGGGCGCGCTCGCCGGCGCCCGCGCGCTCTCCGGTGCGCCGCGGTTGTCGTCGACCTACGTGTTGGGCGCGCTCGTCGGCGGCGCGATCGCGGAGCTGCTGTCGGGCGTCGGGGAGCTCGGCCTGCGCCTCGCGCGCCCGCTGGGGCGGGCCGCGCGCCACCTCGGCGGCTGACCGCTCCGTCCGCGCGCCGGACGGGTTGACGCCCTCGGTGACGCCCGCACGCCGACCGGCCCCATACGCTTTCGCGCTCATGTGCCGCAGGGTCGTCGTCGCGCTCTTCGTGCTGCTCTGCCTGCCCGCAGCGGCGTCCGCGCGCGTGCCGCGCGACTTCTTCG
>DATNGY010000243.1:0-4433 GCA_035605735.1 Solirubrobacteraceae bacterium | reverse complement strand
CGTCGCGCACGCGCTCGTGCACGAGGTAGTCGTTCGGGTTCTGGAGGAGCAGCGCGACGCGCCCCGCGCGCTCGACGCGACCGCGCGTCGGCTTGTCCAGGCCCGCGAGGTGGCGCAGGAGCGTCGACTTGCCCGCGCCGTTGCGGCCCATGAGCGCGACGCGCTCGCCCGGCGCGAGCGCGAGGTCGACGGCCCGCAGGACGGTGCGCCCGCCGCGCAGCTCGCACCACAGCTCGCGCGCGCGCAGCGCGAACTGCTCCCCGCGGCGGCGCCGGCTCGGCGACGCGGCAGACGGCGCCGGCGCGGAGGCCTCGTCGAGCAGTCCGTGCGCGCGCAGCGTCGCGCGGGCCTCCTTGACGCCCGCGGGCGGCGGGCGCAGGCCGGCCCGCGCGAAGAGCCGCGCCCCCGGCGTCTGCAGGGCGGGCGCGCGCTCCGCGGCCCATTCGAGGAAGACGCGCGGCGAGGCGTCGCAGGCGACGGCGCCGTCGACGAGGACGGCGACGCGGTCGGCGTGCGCGAGGCAGCGCTCGAGCCGGTGCTCGGCGAGGACGACGGCGGTGCCCCACTCCTCGTTGAGCCGGCGCAGGAGCCACACGAGCTCGTCGCCGGCGACCGGGTCGAGCTGCGACGTCGGCTCGTCGAGGAGCACGAGCCGCGGGCGGCCGGCGAGCGCTGCCCCGAGCGCGACGCGCTGCAGCTCGCCGCCGGAGAGCTCGCCCGTCGGCCTGTCGAGCAGCGCCTCGATCCCGAGCGCGAGCGCGGCCTCCTCGACCCCGCGTGCGACCGCGGCCGGCCCGTGGCCGCGGCTCTCGAGGCCGAACGCCAGCTCGTTCCGAACCGTGCCGAGGACGACCTGCGTCTCGGGGTCCTGGAACAGCGAGCCGGCGACCGCCGCGACCGCGCCGGGACCGTGCTCGCGGGTGTCGAGGCCGCCGACGGTCACGCGGCCGGCGAAGCGCCCGCCGTGGAAGTGGGGGACGAGCCCTCCGGCGGCCCGCAGGAGCGTCGACTTGCCGCCCGCCGACGGGCCGGCGAGGACGACGAACTCGCCCGGCTGCACCGCGAGGCTCACGTCGCGGAGGGCGGGACGATCCGCGCCGGCGTACGCGTAGGTGACCGCTTCGAGGCGCAGGACCGCGTTCACCGCTCGATGCCCCTGCGGTCGAGGAACGGCGCCAGCGCGACCGCGACGAGCGCGACCGCGAGCGCGAGCTCCGCCGGCCCCGTCCGCACCGCGAGCTCGGGGTAGGGCGCGAAGTCGCCGACGCCCGCGGCGCTCGCGCCGATGAGCAGCGCGACGAGCGCGGCGGCCGCCGCGCCGACCGCGAGGTCGTGGCGGCCGGCCCGCGCGCGCGGCCCGCGGGCCGGTGCGCGCCCGGCGTAGCCGCGGACCTCGAGCGTGGCCGCGACGTCGACCGCGCGGTCGAGCGCGCCGGTCGCCACCGCCCCCAGCAGCGCGACGCGGCCGGGCGCGCGGCCGGGGCGCGTCGCCTGCGCGTCGGCCATCCGCCGCGCGTCGCGCGCCAGCACCGGGACGAGCCGCGTGGCGAGCGCGGCCGTGAGCGCCGACCGAAACGAGATCCGACGGAACAGCCGCAGGACGGCATCGGGGTCGACGGCCGCGCTGAACAGCGCGCAGCAGAGGACGACGACGACCACGCGCGCGCCGAGGACGAGCCCGTAGACGACCGCCTCGACCGTGAGGTCGAGCTGACCGAGCACCGGCACGGAGCCGAGCCGGGCGAAGACCGTCAGCCCGTCGCGGACGACGAACGGGTTGACGAGCGCGACGAGGAGCGCGAGCGGCAGCGTGAGGCGCGCGGTGCGGGCGACCTCGGGCCCGACGCCCGCGGCCCAGGCCGCGCCGAGCGCCGCCACGGCGACCGCGGCGAGCAGGAGCGGGTGGTCGAAGGCCAGCGCGCACGCGGCCAGCGCGGCGCAGTACGCGCTGCCGCAGGCGGCGCTCGCGGCGTGCAGCGCGCTCGCGCGCCGCCGGTAGATCATCGCCGCGCCTCCGCGACGGGCACGCTCACCGGGAGGTCGTTGCTGACGACGAGGGCGAAGCGATCCGCGAGCGTCTCCTCGTCGAAGCCGCGCGTCGCGGCGGCGACGCCGGCCTCGTCGGTCCCGGTCACGACCCAGACGGGCTTGTCGTCGCCGAAGCGCGTCGCCGCGACGAGCCCGGTCCCGGCTCCGAAGCGCCGCGCGACGCGGCCCCGCGCGTCGAGGGCGGTGATGCGCCGTCCGTCGGCGGTGATCGTCGCGTAGACCCCGCTCGCCCGCGGGCCGCGCTCGATCCGCGCGAGCGCGGGGTCGTCGCGGAGCTGGGCCCAGGTCCCGACGACGACGCGCAGCGTCTCGGCCGCGCTCGACCCCGCGAAGAGGCCGCGCGCCGCCGGGACGCCGAGCCCCGTGAGCCGGTGGTTGACCGCGTCGCACGGCTCGCTGCGCGGCTGCACGCACTCGACGCGCACGGGCAGCCGATGGCCGCCGAGGCCGTGCAGGAACGGCTCGGGGAAGGATCCGACGACGGCCTTGACGTCGGGCGTGACGCTCCAGTCGTGGCGGTCCCACCAGATCCGGTCGCCGTCGTGCAGGCGAGTCGCGGCGGCGCCCTTGCCCGCCTGGACCCCGTTGACGAAGTAGAACCAGTCGATCGGCCGGCCGTCGCGCCGGCCGCCGCCGAGGCCGTCGATCGACTGGACGAAGCCCCCGCCGTAGCGCGTCTGGACCCTCGCGTTGCGCTGCAGCAGGCGCATGACCGTGTCGTCGCCGGAGACCTCGGGGCGCGCGAGCTCGGCGACGCGGCGTGCGCCGAAGTCGGCGGTGACCACGAGGTGCGTGCCCGAGCTGCCCTGGCCCGCGCCGAGGCCGCAGCCCGCGAGCGCGGCGGCGAGGGCGAGCGCGGGCAGGACGCGTCTCATCGGACGTGGAAGATCACGCGCGTCCGACCGCGGTGGATCAGCGTGGCGTTGCCCGCCCGATCGACGGCCTGGACGTCGAGGACGTAGCGACCGCGCCCGAGTCGCGCGGGCAGCAGGTACGAGAAGCGTCGGGTCGCGCCGACGGAGAACCAGCGCCCGAAGCGGTGCGTGCCGCAGCGGCGGATGCGCACGAAGCGCTCGCGACCGGCGCTCCAGCCCGCGCAGACTCCGCGGCGGTTGCGCTTGAGGCGCAGCCTGACGTCGGCGAGGCCGGAGCGATCGGCGCCGACGCGCCCGGCGAGCGTCCGCGGGCCCCTGCGGTATCGCGCGCCGTCGCGGATGGAGGTGATGCGCGCGCGCGGGGCGGTGCGGTCGCGGGAGGCGGGCGGCGCCTGTATGACGGGCGGCAGCGGTGCCGGCGGCGAGCACGCGCCGACCGTCACGGTCACCGGCACCGCCGCGGAGCGGATCTCGCCGGGCTTCGTCGCCTTCAGCGAGCCGGAGGCGGTCAGCGTGACGCTCACCGTGCCGTCCGGACCCGTGGTGGCGCCCGCGACGGCGGCCCCGCCCACCGGCTCGACGGTCCCCGTCGGGAGCACGCGGACCACACGCACCGGCACCGGGCAACCGGCGCTGGCGGTCGCGGGCACGCCCTGGAGGACGAGCGGGTTGGGCGCCGTCCCGGTCTCCGGCACGGGAGCGAGCAGGAGCTCGTCGCCGGCCCGCGGCACGAGCTCGCAGAGGCCGAAGCTCGCCGGGACGTCGTTGAGGAACACCGACCAGAAGGCGCCCGATCCGAAGGCGTGGGTCTCGCCGCGGATGGTGCTGACGCTGTAGCCGAGGCCGTCGAACCACGGCCCGGTCCAATCTCCGCCCGTCGCCTGCTCCAGCGCACCGGCGGCGCTCGTGCCCGGACACGTGTGGACTCCGTCCTTGTTGACCGGCGTCGTGTCCGTGTTGACGGCGACCGCACCCACCAGCGTGGTCGCGTCCCCCTCGACCCGCACGGTGACCGGTCCGGCGGCGTGAGCGGGCGACGCCGCCGCGGCGAGCGCGAGGGCCGCGAGAGCCAGGATCCGAGCTGTCATGGAGCTGCCACCCCTTTCCACGAGGGCTGTCGGCGCGCGGTCGGAGGCAGGTCTCCTGGCTTCCGGGCCGACCCTCCGCGCCTTCCCGGGAGGCCGAGCGGCCCTCCAGTGGCTCCGCGCCTTCGGCGCGGGTGCGGCAGGCGTCCCCGGTCACAGTGGCGGGCCCGCGCCGGACTTGCACCGGCTTCCCTTGGCCACCGACCCAGAGCGGCCGGGATGCTACCGTCGCCGCGAGATGACCGTCAATCTGACGCGGATCTACACCCGCCTCGGCGATGACGGCGAGACGCACCTCGGGGACATGAGCCGCGTCGCCAAGACGCATCCCCGGATCGAGGCCTACGGCGCGATCGACGAGATCAACGCGCAGCTCGGCGTCGCGCTCGCGACCCCCGGCCTGCCCGAGCGCAGCGCCGCGTGG
>DATNGY010000242.1:0-8979 GCA_035605735.1 Solirubrobacteraceae bacterium | reverse complement strand
GCGCCGTAGGTCCGCCCGTGGAAGCCGCGCCGCAGCACGACGATGTCGCCGCCCTGCTTCGCCTTGCGCGCGAGCTTGAGCGCGGCCTCCACGGCCTCGGCGCCAGAGTTGGTGAAGAAGACGCCGCCGCCGAGCGAGCCGCCGGCCAGTCGCTCGGCCAGCGCGACCATCGGCGCGGTGAAGAAGAGGTTTCCGACGTGCATGAGGCGCCCCGCCTGCTCGCGGACGGCGGCGACGACGGCCGGGTGGCAGTGGCCGACGCTCGCGACGCTGATGCCGCTGAGGAAGTCGAGGTACTCGTGGCCGGCGTCGTCCCACAGGCGCGGGCCCTCGCCGCGCGCGAACGTGACCGGGTAGCGCGCGTACGTCTCGAGCAGCGCGCTCACGAGGCGGGGCGGATCTTCGTGCCCGAGCCGGCGTCGGTGAAGAGCTCGAGGAGCAGCGAGTGCGGGACGCGCCCGTCGACGATGTGCGCGTACGTGACGCCGCCGTGGATGGCGTCGAGGCAGGCCTGGAGCTTCGGGCGCATGCCCCCGGAGACCTGGACGAGCGCGGCCTCGACCTCGTCGGCGCGCGCCTCGGAGACGAGGCTCGAGGGGTCGGCGGGATCGCGCATCCAGCCGGCGACGTCGGTGAGGAAGACGACCTTGTACGCGCCGAGCGCGCGCGCGACCGCGCCGGCGGCCTCGTCGGCGTTGACGTTGTAGGAGCGCCCCTCGCGGTCGGCGCCGATCGAGGCGATGACGGGGATGTAGTCCTGGGCGATGTGACGCAGGACGTCGACGTTGACGCGCTCGATGCGCCCGACGAAGCCGACGTCCTCGCCGCCCGGCCCGGCCGTGCGCCCCGCGCGGAAGAGCTGGCCGTCGTCGCCGCTCAGGCCGACCGCCGGCTGGCCGTGGCGGTTCAGCCGCAGGACGATGTCCTTGTTGACCTTGCCGACGAGGACCATCTTCGCGATCTCGACGGTGTCGGCGTCCGAGACGCGCAGGCCGCCGACGAACTCGACGGGCAGCCCGAGGCGCTCCATGTAGCCGGTGATCTCGGGCCCGCCGCCGTGGACGACGACGGGGTTGAGCCCGACGTACTTGAGCAGCACGACGTCGCGCGCGAACTCCTCGCGCAGCGCGGGGTCGTCCATCGCCGCGCCGCCGTACTTGATGACGAGCGTCTTGCCGTGGAACTCGCGGATGTACGGCAGCGCCTCCAGCAGCGTGTCGACAGAAGGAGTGCTCCGCGGGTCATCCTGACCCGCGTCCTGATGACGTCGCGCGGTCCGACCGACCCGCGCGGGACCGCTCGGCTTCGCCTCGCTCATGTCGTGTACTCCGCGTTGATCGTCACGTACTCGTGGCCGAGGTCGGAGAAGAAGACCTCGGTCTCGTGGCCGGCGCCCGGGAGGCCGACGACGTACTCGACCTCGTCGCCGGCCACGGCGGGCCCCAGCGCGGCGAGGTCGGCATCGACGGTCGCGCCGGCGGCGCAGACCTGAACGCCCTCGATCGCGACGTCGACGGCCAGCGGCGCCGTCCCCGGCAGCGCGGCGCCCACCGCCTGCGCGATCCGTCCCCAGTTCGGGTCGCCCCCGTAGAGCGCGGCCTTGACGAGCGGCGAGTTGGCGACGGCGCGGGCGGCCGCCTCGACGTCGGGGGCGTGTCCGCCGCGCACGACGACGCGGCCGGTGCGCCGCGCGCCCTCGCCGTCGCGCACGACGTCGAGCGCCAGCTGACGCAGGAGCGCGTCGAGGGCCTGGCCGAGGCGCAGCTCGTCCTCGGACTCCGGGGACACGGCGACGCCCCCGGCGCCGCTGGCCATGAGGATCGCGGTGTCGTTGGTCGAGAGCTGCCCGTCGACCGAGATGCGCTCGAACGAGCGCTTCACGCAGACCCCGAGCAGGAGGTCGGCCGTCTCGGCCTCCAGGGCCGCGTCGGTCTGCACGAAGCACAGCAGCGTCGCGAAGGACGGCTGGATCATCCCCGCGCCCTTGGCCTGCGCGCAGAGGCGCACCGCGCCGCCGGCGAGCTGCACCTCGAGCGTCGCCCGCTTCTCGAAGGCGTCGGTGGTCATGATCGCCGCCTGCAGGTCGCCGTCGCCGTCGCGGCGCAGCTCGGCCGCCGCGCGCCCGAGCCCCGCGATCACCGCCTCGGCGTCGAGCGGGACGCCGATGACGCCGGTCGAGGCGACGGCGACGCGGTCGGGGGTCGTGCCGACGGCGTCCGCGGCCGCCGCCTGCATCCGCGCCGCGACCTCGAGGCCCGGCGCCCCCGTCGCGGCGTTGGCGTTGCCCGCGTTGACGGCGATCGCGCGCAGCGCACCGGTGCGCGCGCGCTCGCGGGTGACGACCACGGGCGCGGCGAGGACGCCCGAGCGCGTGAAGCGCGCGGCGCTGGTCGTCGCCTCGGCGTCCGCCACGAGCAGGCCGACGTCGCGCGCGCCGCTGGGCTTGATCCCGGCCGCGACGCCCGCGGCGCGGAAGCCCGCGGGCAGCCCGGGCGCCGCCGCCTCGCGCACGCCCTCGGGGACGTCGACCCAGCGCGAGCGGAAGAAGCTCACGATGCGACCTCCCGCCGGGTCCGGCGTCCGTGAGTGAGGGCCACGCAGGGCCTCATAGAAGCCCCGCCGTCTCCTCGAGCCCGAGCATCAGGTTGAGGTTCTGCACGGCCTGCGAGGCGGCGCCCTTCCAGAGGTTGTCGATCGCAGCGAAGACCATGACCCTGCCGGTGCGCTCGTCGTGCGCGACGTGGATCCGGCAAACGTTCGTGTCGCGCACGTCGCGGACCCCCGGCGGGCGCGTCGCGAGCTCGACGAACGGCTCGTCGGCGTAGGCCTGTGCGAACAGCGCGTCGGCGTCGGGCGCGCCGTCGACCGCGGCGTAGCAGGAGACGAGCTCGCCCTGGTCCAGCGGGAGCAGGTGGGCGACGAACGTCGCGCTGAGCGCGGCGCCGAGCGCCGCGAGCTCCTGGTCGATCTCGGGCGCGTGCCGGTGACCGTCGACGCCGTAGGCCACGACGTTCTCGTCGACGGCGACGAAGTGCGTGCGCGCCGTCGCCGCGCGCCCCGCGCCCGAGACGCCGGTCTTGCCGTCGATGACGACGTCGCGCAGGTGCGGCGCGAGCGGCGCGAGCGCGAGCAGCGCTGCGGTCGGAAAGCAGCCGGGGTTGGCCACGAGCCCGGCGCCGCGCAGCTCGTCGCGGCGCAGCTCGGGCAGACCGTAGACCGCGTCGGCGACGAGCTCGGGGTGCGGGTGCTCGACGTACCAGTGGCGGTAGACGTCGAGGTCGCGCAGGCGGAAGTCGGCGCTCAGGTCCACCACGGCGGCGCCGCGCTCGCGCAGGGCGGCGACGACGGACGCCGCGGCGCCGTGCGGGTAGGCGACGATCGCCGCGTCGGCCTGCCCGTGGCGGTCGAGGTCGAGCTCCTCGAGCACGAGCGGGACGCGGTGGTGCGGATAGAGGTCGTCGAGGCGCGCGCCCGCGTCCGAGCGGCTCGTGACGGCGACGAGCTCGAGCTCCGGGTGGCGGTGCACGATCCGGGCGGCGAGCGCGCCCGTATATCCCGAGGCCCCGGCGACGACGACGCTAGGCACGCAGCTCTCCGCCCAGCTCGTCGGCGAGCGCGGCGACGATCCGCTCGCGCGGCGGCGTGACGTCCTCGTCGGTCAGCGTGCGATCGGGGGCTCGAAAGGACAGCGCGAGCGCGAGCGACACGCGCCCCTCGCCGACCTGCGCGCCGCGGAAGACGTCGAACACGCGCGCCGTCTCGAGCAGCTCGCCCCCCGCGCGGCGGACGACGTCGACCACCGCGGCAGCCGGGACCGACTCGGGCACGGCGACCGCCAGGTCCATGTGCAGCGCCGGGAAGCTCGCGATGTCCTCGAACTGCGGGACCGCGGTCGCGTGGCCCAGCGCGCGGTCGAGGTCGATCTCGAACGCGCCGGCGTCCGCTAGGTCCCACGCGCGCGCGACGAGCGGGTGCAGCTCGCCGATCCAGCCCACGGGCTCGCCGCCCGCGAGCACGCGCGCGCTGCGCCCGGGGTGCAGGAACGGCTCGACCGCGGGCTCCACCGCCCACGGGATCCGGACCGCGTCGAGCGCGGCGCCGAGGAACCCCTTCGCGGCGAAGAAGCTCGCGCGCGGCGGCTCGGGCGTCCCCCACGAGGGCGGCTGCAGCCGGCCGGTCAGGATCGCGCCGAGCGAGCGGTGCTCGTGCGGGAGCGCGCCGCCGTCGCGCGCGCGGTAGACGGTGCCGCACTCGAACAGCCGCAGGTCGGCCGCCTCGCGGGCCTGGTTGAGGCGGGCGACGTCGAGCAGCGACCCGAGCAGGGTCGTGCGCAGGACCGACCCGTCCTCGGACATCGGGTTCTCGAGGACGACGAACGCCCGCCGCGGGTCGTCGGGGTCGAGGCGCAGGCGGTCGGCGAGCGCGGGCGCGGTGAAGCTCCAGCCGATGATCTCGAACAACCCGCGGCCGACCAGCGCGTCGACCGCGCGGCGGCGCAGCGTGCGCTCGGTGCTGAGCCGCCCCGCGGCGCCGCGGCGGGGCGGCAGCGTCGCCGGCAGCTTTTCGAGCCCGTCGAGGCGCGCGACCTCCTCGATCAGGTCGGCCTCGCGGGTGACGTCGTTGCGCCGGAACGGCGGCACGGCGACGTCGAGTCCCACCTCTTCGGCTTCGCCTCGAGGCGCCACGGTGACGGAGAACTCGAGGCGGCGCAGCAGCTCGGCCTGGCGCGCGATCGGGATCGCCAGCCCGAGCACGCCCTCGACCTTCGCCGAGCGCAGGCGGATCGTCGCCGGCGGCGGGCCCGGCCCTCCGACATCGATCGTCCCGGGCACGAGCCGCGCGCCGGTGAGCTCCAGCATCAGCCGCGTGGCCACGACCTGGGCCTCGAGCGCCTGCTCGGGCGCGAGCCCCTTCTCGAAGCGCGCCGAGGCCTCGCTGCGCAGGCCGAGGACCTGCGAGGTGCGGTGGATGTTGGGCCCGACCCAGCTGGCGACCTCCATGAGCACGCGCGTCGTGTCGGCGTGGACCTCCGAGCGCGCGCCGCCCATCACGCCGGCGATCGAGGTCGGGCCGTCGGCGTCGTCGATGACGAGCATCTCGCCGTCGAGCGTGCGCACCTGGCCGTCGAGCGTCTCGATCTGCTCGCCGTCGCGGGCGCGGCGGACGACGAGCCGGCGGCCGGCGACGCGGTCGAGGTCGAACGCGTGGAGCGGATGCCCGACGAGGAGCATCGCGTAGTTCGTGATGTCGACGACGTTCGAGATCGGGCGCAGGCCTGCGGCGAGCAGGCGCGCCTTCAGCCAGGGCGGCGAGGGGCCGATCGTGAGGTCCTCGAAGACGCGGGCGGTGAAGCGCGGGCACAGGTCGGGGGCCTCGACCACGACCTCGGCGCCCGCGACGGCGCCGGGCGTGCCGGGGTCCTCCGCCCACGGCGGGGGGCCCAGCGGCGCGCCGGTGGCCGCGTGCAGCTCGCGCGCGACGCCGTAGACGCCGAGGCAGTCCGGCCGGTTCGGCGTCACCTCGAGCTCGAGCACCTCGGTGGCGATCGGCAGCAGATCGGCGAGCGGGCGACCGGGCTCGGCGCCGCCGTCGAGCACGATGATCCCGGCGTGCTCGGTCCCGATCCCGAGCTCGTCCTCGGCGAGGATCATGCCGTGCGACTCGACGCCGCGCAGGCGCGCGGTACCGAGCGTCGTCCCGTCGGGCATGACCGCGCCGGGCCGGGCGACCGCGACGAGCTGGCCCGCGGCGACGTTCGGCGCCCCGCAGACGATCTGCTCCGTCTCGCCGTTCCCGAGGTCGACGCGGCACACGCTGAGGCGCTCGGCGCCGGGGTGTCGCTGCGCGTCGAGCACGCGCCCGACGACGAAGCGCTCGAGCGCGCCGACGCCGTGGTGGTGGACGGCCTCGACCTTCGTGCCGGTCATCGTCAGGCGCTCCTCGATGCCCGCGGGGTCGAGCCCGGGGTCGCAGTGCTCGAGCAGCCATTCCAGCGGGACGCGCATCAGCCGAACTGCTCCAGGAAGCGGACCTCGTTGTCGAAGAGCAGGCGCAGGTCGGTCACGCCGTGCTTGAGCATCGCGATGCGGTCGATGCCCATCCCCCAGGCGAAGCCCTGGACCTTCTCGCCGTCGTAGCGCGGGTCGTCGACGAAGTCGTAGACGTTCGGATCGACCTCGCCGGCGCCGAGGATCTCGAGCCACCCCTCGCCCTTGCAGACCGGGCAGCGCGCGCCGTCGGGCAGCCAGCCGGTGCCCCCGCAGCGAAAGCACGAGACGTCGACCTCGACGCTGGGCTCGGTGAACGGGAAGAAGTGCGGGCGCAGGCGGACGTCGCGGTCGGCGCCGAAGACCTGGCGGGCGGACTCGAGCAGCGTCCCCTTGAGGTCGGCGAGCGTGATGTCCTCGTCGACTGCGAGGCCCTCGAGCTGGTGGAACATCGGCGTGTGCGTCGCGTCGCTGTCGCGGCGGAACGTGCGGCCGGGGATGACCACGTAGAGCGGCGGCGGGTGGGCCTCCATCGCGCGCACCTGCATCGGCGACGTGTGGACGCGCAGGACGTGCCCCGCGGTCGTGTAGAAGGTCTCCATCTGCGACCGCGACGGGTGCGTCGGGAGGAAGTTCAGCGCGTCGAAGTTGTAGTGGACGAGCTCGACCTCGGGTCCCTCGAGGACCGTGAACCCGAGGCCGCGGAAGACCTCCTCGAGCTCGCGCCAGGTCTGCGTGACGAGATGCAGGCGCCCCACCGTCTGCGGCGGCTCGCCGGGCAGCGTGACGTCGACGCGGTCAGCGGCCAGCCGCGCGTCGAGCTCGGCGGCCTCGAGCTCCTGCGCGCGCGCGGCGATGAGCGCCTCGAGCGCCTGGCGCGCCTCGTTCGCCACCCGGCCGACGCTCGCGCGCTGGGCGGGCTCGAGCTGCGCCACGCCGCGCAGGAGGTTTCGCAGCTCGGCCTTGCGCCCGAGCCAGCGGACGCGCTCGGCCTCGAGCGCCTGCGAGGAGCCGGCCGCGCCGATCGCGGCCTCGGCCTCGGAGCGCAGCGCGTCGATGCGGTCGATCATGCGCGCGCCACCCTAGATGACTCGTAGAGCGCGATCGTGGCGGCCATCGCGGCGTTCAGCGACTCTGACGCGATCGGCACGTGGGCGACCTCGTCGCACGCGGCCACGACGTCGACCGGCAGGCCGTCGCGCTCGGCGCCGATCACCAGCGTGCCCTCCCGCGGGCCGCGCAGCGGGGTCCCGGCGCGGGGCACGAGCGCGACGCGCGGCGCCGGCAGCTGCGCCACGCGGTCGACCCGGGCGACGGGAACGGCGAAGATCGCGCCCATCGACGCACGGACCGCGCGCGGCCCGAAGGGGTCGGCGGTCCCGGGGCCGACGGCGACGCCGCCGGCGCCGAAGGCCAGCGCGGAGCGCAGGATCGTCCCGACGTTGCCGGGGTCGCCGACGCCCCACAGCGCGACCGCGCGCGGGCCGAGCGCCGCGGGCGCGGCCCACCGGCGCTCGAAGACCGCGAGCGCGCGCGTGCCCGAGCCCAGCGCCGAGACGGTGTCGAGCAGCTCCGGCTCGACGTCGACGCCCGCGCGCAGCGCGTAGAGCGCGGGCCACCCGGCCTCCTCGGCGGCACGCAGGAGGTCTTCGCCCTCGGCGACGAAGCGCGCCTCGCGGCGGCGCTGGAGGCGCCGGACCTCCTTGAGCTTCTCGTTGTGTGGGCTGGTGATCATGGGCGGGTCGGGCAAAAAGAAGGGCGCCGTCCTTCTCAGAGGAGCGGCGCCCGGGAGGCTTGGGATGTCGGTGTGCCAGCTACGCAGCGGCCGACGCCTCGCGGGCGGCCTGCGCGAATCGGCGGAAGGTCTCGGGGTCGCGAACGGCGATGTCGGCCAGCACCTTGCGGTCGAGCTCGATGCCGGCGAGCTTGAGGCCGTGGATGAACGCGCCGTAGCTCAGGCCGTTCTGGCGCGCGGCGGCGTTGATGCGCACGATCCACAGCCGGCGGAAGTCGCGCTTGCGGTTGCGGCGGTCGCGGTAGGCGTAGGAGTCGGCCTTCATGACCGCTTCCTTCGCGCGCTTGTAGTTCGAGTGGGCCTCGCCGCGGAAGCCCTTGGCCCGCTCGAGCGTGGCGCGGCGCTTCTTGCGCGCGTGGACGGAGCGCTTGACGCGGGTCACTTCGAGCCCGCCCCCAGGAGCTTGCGCACGCGCTTGGCGTCGCTGCCGGTGATCACCGCGGGCCGCCCGTGCTGGCGCTTGCGCTTGGGCGACTTCTTCTCGAGGATGTGGGTCGAGAAGGCGTGGCGGCCGCGGACCTTGCCCTTGGCGGTCAGCCGGAAGCGCTTCTTGGCGCCGGAGTGGGTCTTCATCTTCGGCATAGCGGAGCAGGCCAGGATAGCCGACGGCCTCGCCGCGCCGCGTATCGTGGCCGCGATGCCCGCGGCCGCCGCCGACGCTCCGCCTCGCGTGCTCATCCTCACGGCGGCGATCGGCGAGGGGCACGACCTCCCGGCGCGGATGCTCGCGGACGGCATCGCGCGCGAGCGCCCCGCCGCCCAGGTGCGCATCGAGGACGGCCTGGCCGCGATGGGCCGCGGGCTCGATCGCCTCGCCCTCGAAGGCTCGCGCTTCCACTCGCGCACGGGGGCGGCGCTCTTCGACGCCGAGTTCTTGCTGCTGTCGGTCGTCCCGCCGACGCGACGGCTCGCCGGCCGCGCGCTCGAGGCCGTCGGCGGTCCCGGCTTGGAGCGCGCCATCGCCCGCGCGGCCCCGAGCGTCGTCGTCTCGACCTACCCGGGCACCAGCGAGGTCCTCGGGCGCCTGCGCCGCCGCGGCCGCCTCCGAGTGCCCGTGGTCTCGGCCATCACGGACCTCGCTGCGCTGCGCTTCTGGGCGCACCCGGGCGTCGACCTGCACCTCGTCACGCACCCGGAGTCGATCCCCGAGGTGCGGGCGATCAGCCACGGGCGCGAGGCGGTCGCCGTGCGCGGCTT
>DATNGY010000241.1:0-2633 GCA_035605735.1 Solirubrobacteraceae bacterium | reverse complement strand
CGGACGAGCGTGGCGCCGAGATCCGACGCGGCCGTGCGGCCAGCGTGCGCGCCCTCCGACCACGCGTCGAGGACCGACAATCCCCGCCCCTCCTCGTCCTCGCTGCGCAGAGCCCCGGCGAGCACACAGCCGACCGACGGTCCAGCCTGTGTCGCCGGACTGCTCCCGGGGGCGAGCTCGACGCGCTCGCAGCGCATCACGTAGTCGCTCCAGGGGTCGAGCTCGACGCGCTCGGCGGCCTTGGCGCCGTCCGGCTCCCAGTCGGTCACCTCCCAGCGAAGCACCGTCGCGCCCTCTCGTCCGGCGTCGAGCCGCGCGTCCGCGTCGCCCGACCACGCCTCGTCCGGGCCGAGGCTCGAAGCGGTGCCGGAGGCGACGAAGAGGATGCGGCTCGCGGCCGCCAGCGCCCTCACTTCGCCGGGGCGGAGCAGATCCTCGTAGAGTGCGAGCGTCGTCACGGCGACGGCCGCGCCGCGGAGACCATGCGCCCTGCGCTCCCGACCGCCGTCACAGGCGCAAGAATACTGGCGTGACGACCGACCAGTCCCCCCGCCCGGGACCATCGTCGTGAGCCCGCTCAGGCGTCGCGCCCGCGGCCGCGAGCCCGCCGGCTCGAACCTCGCCCGCGATCTGGTCGAGCGGCTCGGCGGCGGTGGCGAGCGAACCGCGTTGTCGTTCGTCGACGAGCTCGGCGTGATCGAGCGGCTCACCTTCGCCGACGTTGCCCGCACGGCCGCCCGCTGGGCCGGCCTGCTGCGCGAACGGGGAATCGTCCCTGGCGAGCGCGTGGCCGTCGTCGCCGGCCCGGACGCCGCGTGGCGGACAGCGCTGCTCGGCGTGCTGGAGGCGAGCGCGGTCGCCGTGCCGATCCCGGGCTCGCTCTCCCCGGACGAGCAACTCGCGCGCATCCGCCAGTGCGGCGCGGGTGTCGTCCTCTCGGCCGTGCCGCTGCCCGAGCTCGACGAGGAAGGCCTCCTCGTCCTCGTGGTCGGGGAGATCTCGAACGACCTGAAGGCCCAGCCGACGGCGATCGAGCGGCTGGAGACGGAGGCGCGGGACGTCGCGCTGGTCATCCACGACCACGGTCCGGCCGGGCTCCGCGGGATCACGCACACGCACGGTTCGCTGCTCGCGCAGGCACTCGCCGGCGAGCACTGGCTGGGCGTCGGGGCGAGCGCGCGCGTCTGGTGCACGGCGATCGAGGGCTCGCCGCCGTCCGTGTGGTCGATGCTCGCCACCTGGGCGGCCGGTGCCGAGCTCGTCGCGGTCGCCCAGGAGCACGACGCGCTCGCGAAGCTCGAGCTCCTGAACGGGCTTCCAGTCGACGTGCTCTGGCTCTCGCCGGGCGAGTACCGCGATGTCGCCGCCGTCCCGAATCCGGGCTGGTACGACCTCTCGGCCGTCCGGGTCGCGCTCTCGAGTCCCGCTCCCGACGCGGCGACGACCACAGCGCTGCGCGACACCTACGGGCTGGAGGTCGGTGGCGCGTTCGGCCTGCCCGAGACCGGCGTGATCACGGCCGGCGGCCCGGGCGACGGCCGACCGCTCCCGGACCTCGAGCTGGTCGTCCTCGCCGAGGCTGGCGATCCGTTGCCGACCGGCGCCGAGGGAGAGCTCGTCGTCACCGGTGGTCCGGCCGCGCTCTTCGCCGGTTACTGGAACGCGCCCCGCGCGACCGCAGCGGCGCTGCGCCGTGGCTCGTTCCGGACCGGGCTGCGGGCCGCGGTCGCCGCGGACGGCTCGCTGCGAATCCTCGGCCGTGTCGCGGGGCTCGAGGTCGTCGACGAGGACCCCGACCGTCTGACGGGTCTCCTTCTCGACGAGAGTCTGCTCGCGCCGCTGCCACACGCGGCGCCTGCGATCGCCGCCGAGGCGGCGGTGGTCGAGACGCTGTCCCGCGAGGAGAAGCGCCGCCGCCGGGAGGCCGAGGCGCTCCGCGAGGTCGCCCAGCGTGCGCGGCAGGAACGCGACGAGCTCGACCGGCTGCGGCTCGAGCGGGAGGAACGCCTCGTCGAGGAGCAGCGCAGGCTCGAGGACCGCCGGATCAAGGAGCAGGAGCGCTCGCGCGGCCGGACCGAGGATCGGAGCGAGCAGGTGCGTCGCCGCGAGGAGCAGGAGGCGCGGAAGAAGGCAGAGCGCGAGACGAAGGAGGCGCAGAAGGCCGAGGAGCGGCAGCGGCGAGAGGCAGAGGCAGTGGCGGCCGAGGAGCGCCGCCGCGCCGAGGAGCTCGCGCGCCGCGACCGCGACCAGGCCCGCCGCGAAGCGAAGGAGGCCGCAAAGGCGGCCGCCCTCGCCGCGAAGGTCGCCTCCCGACGGCAGCGCAAGAAGGCCGAGCGGCTGGAGCGCGAGGAGGCCGAGCGGCTCGCGCAGGAAGCAGCGGCCGTCGCCGCCGCCGAGCAGGCGCGGCTCGAGGCCGAGCAGCGCGAGCGTGAGGAAGCGGAGCAGCGCGAGCAGCAGGAGGCCGAGCGGCTCGCACAGGAAGCCGCTGCGGCTACGGCCCTCGCCGCCGCCGCCGAGCAGGCGCGGCTCGAGGCCGAGCAGCGCGAGCGTGAGGAAGCGGAGCAGCGCGAGCAGCAGGAGGCCGAGCAGCGCGAGCGAGAGGAAGCCGAGCAGCGCGAGCAGCAGGAGGCCGA
>DATNGY010000240.1:0-5786 GCA_035605735.1 Solirubrobacteraceae bacterium | reverse complement strand
GATCCGCCTGCCCCGCGTGTAGTCGCCGTACTCGGCCGTGTTGGAGATCGAGTAGCGCATCCCCGCCAGGCCCTTCTCGTACATGAGGTCGACGATGAGCTTGAGCTCGTGGAGGCACTCGAAGTACGCCATCTCGGGGTCGTAGCCGGCCTCGACGAGCGTCTCGAAGCCCGCCTGAACGAGGGCGGAGGCGCCGCCGCAGAGGACGGCCTGCTCGCCGAAGAGGTCGGTCTCGGTCTCGTCCTTGAACGTCGTCTCGATGACGCCGCCGCGCGTGCAGCCGATCCCACGCGCGTAGGCGAGCGCGAGGTCGCGGGCATGGCCGCTCGCGTCCTGGGCGACGGCGATCAGCCCGGGCACGCCGGAGCCCTCGGTGAACTGGCGGCGGACCAGGTGCCCAGGGCCCTTCGGCGCGACGAGGACGACGTCCACACCGGGCGGCGGCTGGACCTCGCCGTAGTGGACCGAGAAGCCGTGGCCGAAGAGGAGCAGGTCGCCCTCGGCGATGCCGTCGCGGACCTCCTCCTCGAAGACCGCGCGGTGGCGCTCGTCGGGCACGAGGATCGCGACGATCCGCCCGCGCGACGCGGCCTCGGCGATGGGCAGGACCTCGAGCCCGGCATCGCGCGCGGCTGCCGCGCTCTCCGACCCCTCGCGCAGGCCGACGACCACGTCGACGCCCGACTCCCTCAGGTTCTGGGCGTGGGCGTGGCCCTGCGAGCCGAAGCCGATGACGGCGACCGTGCGGCCGTCGAGGAGCGTTGGGTCAGCGTCGTCGTCGTAGAACATCGCCGGCGGACCCTACCGTCACGGGCGGTGCGCGCGGGGTTGCCGGGGCGCGCGCCCGCGCCCGCTGCTCGACCGCGACCGCCAGCCCCGCCCCGACGAGGACGATCGTCGCCAGGACGAAGAGGCCGAGCAGGATCACGGCGAGGACGAGGAACAGCTGGACGGCGGCGAACCCCGCGGCCGCGCCGACGTACGCGCCGACGAGGGCGGGGATCGCCTGCATCGCGACGCCGGCCGGCAGGGCGCCGAGCAGCGCCGCGCGCCAGCGCAGCACGGAGCGCGGCGCGAAGCGGTAGACGCCCGCGATCAGCACGACCGAGACCGCCGCGTCGACGACGACGCCGAACGGCCCGGGGAAATGGGTCCGCAGGCGCAGGACCGCGGCGGCGTCGCCGATGACCGGGGCGCCCGCGATTCCGACCGCGACCGCGACCGCGACCGCCGCGCCGAGGACGATGTTGCGCAGCCGCCCGACGACGACGCCGTGGCGCGCACAGCCCAGCAGCCGCGACTCGCAACGCTCCACGACGCCGATCGCGCCCGACGAGGTCCACAGCATCGAGGCGATGGCCAGCAGCAGGAGCCTCGTCGAGTCGCTGCGCGTGCGCAGGACGAGCCGGCGCACGTCGTCGTGGACCTCCTCGGGCAGGAAGCGGTTGAGCTGCCCGGCGACGGCGAGCGCGGAGTTCGTGTCGTGCAGCGCGAGCGCCTGCAGCGCGGCGACGCCGAGAGCGAACGGCGCCAGCGAGAGCACGAGGTAGTAGGTGAGGGCCGGCACGTCGTCGGCGATCCCCTGTCCCCAGTAGAACTGGACGACGCGATCGGCGGCGCGCCGGATCATGCGCGAGTCCTACCCGACCTGCCTACGCCGTGGCCGCCGCGAGCAGGACGCGACCCGGCAGCGCGACCGAGCCGTCGCCCTCGACGTAGGGCGCGTAGCCGGCGTCGATCGCGTCGCGCAGGCGGTAGACCTCGGCCGGCGCGAGGTTGCGCACGGCCTCGGCGGTGCTCGCCGAGATGCTCAGGGTGCGCTCCCACCAGGCGTCGAGGCTCGCGGCGCGGTGGGCGACGTCGACCCGGTCGAGCTCGAGCTCGTCGAAGCCGGCGGCGTCGAAGAGCGCCTCGAGCGCGCCGGGCGCCGAGAGCGCGAACGGGCCCGGCTCGCCCGGCGCAGGCTTGGGGCCGAGCCCGCGCTCGCGCAGCGCGGCGCGGATCACGCCCATCCACGGGTTGACCTCCTCGCGGTCCCAGACGGCGACGGCCACGCGGCCGCCCGGGCGCAGCACGCGGCGCACCTCGCGCAGCGACGTCTCGGGATCGGCGAAGAGCATCAGCCCCCAGCGGCAGAGGACGGCGTCGACGCTCGCGGCCGCGAGATCGATCCACTCGGCCTCCATCGTGCGGGCCTCGACGTTCGTGGCGCCGGTCTCGGCGATGCGGGCGCGAGCCGCCTCGACCATGGCCTCGGCCCCGTCGGTGATGAGCACGTGGCCGGTGGGCCCGACGCGCTCGGCGGCCATGAGCCCCGGCTCGCCCAGGCCGGCGGCGAGCTCGAGCACGGTCTGCCCGGGGCGCGGGTCGATCCGGTCCACGAGCCAGCGCGTGACGGGCGCGGCCATCGCGTGCTCGGCGTCACGGGCCGCGGCCCAGGCGGCGGCGACCCCTTCCCAGCGCTGTCGGCTCGCCGTGCGGAACGCCTCGGGGTCGCTCATCAAAGCCTCCGGCGCTCGAGCTTGCCCGAGCGCGTGCGGGGCAGGGCGTCGGCGAAGGCGACGTCCTTGGGAACCTTGGCCGCGGCCAGGCGTGCCGCGCACCAGGCGCGCAGCTCCTCGGCGCGAAGGCCACCTGTGCCCCCGAGCGAAGCGAGTTGGCGATCGAGGGGCACGACCGTGGCAACTACCCGTTCGCCCCACTCCGGATCCGGGCGGCCGTGGACGGCGGCCTCGGCCACTCCGGGGTGGGCCTCGAGGACCGCCTCGACCTCGGCGGGGGCGACGTTCTCGCCGCCGGAGACGATCGTGTCGGCCTTGCGCCCGACGATCCTCAGGGCGCCGTCCGGCCCCCAGGCCCCGAGGTCGCCCGTGCGCAGAACGGGTCTACCCGACTCGCGTCGCTCCGGGGCACAGGCCGCGGCCGGAGCGACCGTCGGGCCCGCGACGAGGACCTCGCCATCGTCCGGCGCCAGCTCGACGCGCGTGCAGAAGAGCGGCGCGCCGAGCGTCGTGACCTGCGAGCACGCCTCGGTGAGCCCGTACGTCGGGGCCACCGGAACGCCGGCGTCCGCGGCCCGTGCGAGCAGCGCTTCGGGGACCGGCGCGCCGCCGACCAGCGCCCAGCGCAGGGCCGGCGGGCGCTCGAGGCCGGCGTCGAGCAGCCGCCGCAGCGTCGTCGGCACGAGCGAGACGAGCGTCGGGCCGTCGGGTGCCCGCAGCGCGGGGAGCACGCGCTCGGTCTCGAAGCGCTCGTGCACGAGCGCGGTGGTCCCGTAGATCGCGCTGCGGAGGATCACCGAGAGCCCGCCGACGTGCGCGAGCGGTAGCGCGCAGAGCCAGCGCTCGGCCGGGTCGAGGCCGAGCGCGACTGCGGAGCCCAGCGCGCTCCACAGCCAGTTGCCGGCGGTGAGCTCGATCGCGCGCGGCGCCGCGGTCGTTCCCGACGTGTGGACGACGACGGCGGTGGCGTCGAGATCGATCGTGTCGCGCAGCGCTGCGTCGGCTACGGGCGCCTCGAGCAAGCCGTCGACGACGAGCGCGGCGCCCTCGGCGACGGCGGCGCGCTCCGCGGGACCCGCGCGGACGTCGACGGGCACGGCGACAGCGCCGAGGCGCAGGCAGGCGTGGAGCGCCTCGCAGAACGCGAGCGTCGCCCGACTCGCTTCGCTCGGGGGCGCGGGTGGCGGCAGCGCGATGGCCACGCGGTCGCCCGGCCCGACCCCGGCGCCGGCGAGCCGGCGCGCGGCGTCGTCGACGCGCGCGAGCAGCTCGGCGTAGGTGACGTCGTCGATGGCCCGGCGCTCGGGATGGCGCCGCGCGGCCCGCAGGAGCCAGAGCTCGGCCTGCACGCCCTGGAAAGTAGCCTGCCCGCCCATGGCCGCGACGTGGACGCCTCAAGGGGAGTACGAGGACATCCGCTACGAGCTCTCGGGCGACGGCATCGCCAAGCTGACGATCGACCGCCCCGAGGTGCGCAACGCGTTTCGCCCGCAGACCGTCGTCGAGCTCGCCGACGCGTTCGCTCGCGCCCGCGAGGACACGGCCGTGGGCGTCGTCGTGCTGACCGGCGAGGGCCCGCTCGCCTTCTGCTCGGGAGGCGACCAGCGCGTGCGCGGCGACACGGGCTACGTGAGCGACCCGGCGGGTGGCGGCGTCGGGCGCTTCCACGTCACCGACCTGCACGTCCAGATCCGCCGGCTCCCCAAGCCGGTGGTCGCCATGGTCGCCGGGTACGCGATCGGGGGCGGGCACGTCCTGCACCTCGTGTGCGACCTCACGATCGCCGCCGAGAACGCGCGCTTCGGCCAGACCGGGCCGCGCGTGGGCTCGTGGGACGGCGGCTTCGGCGCCTCGCTGCTGCGCGACCTCGTCGGCACCAAGCGCGCGAAGGAGCTCTGGCTGCTGTGCCGCCAGTACGACGCCCGCCAGGCGCTCGAGCTGGGGCTCGTCAACGCGGTCGTGCCGCTCGAGCGCCTCGAGGAGGAGACGGTCTCGTGGTGTCGCGAGATGCTCGCCCTCTCCCCTTTCGCGCTGCGGCTCGTCAAGGCGAGCTTCCACGCGCACGAGGACGGCTACGCCGGGATCCAGCAGCTCGCCCACGACGCGAACCTGCTCTTCTACGGCTCGGAGGAGGCCCAGGAGGGTCGCGACGCCTACCGCGAGCACCGGGCGCCGGACTTCTCCCGGTTTCCCCGCCGCCCCTGAGCCGGATCTAGACCCGCGTGTCGAGCCTCCGCATCTGGATCATGGCCGCGCGGCTGCGCACGCTGCCCGCGGCCGTGGCCCCAGTCCTCGTCGGCACCGCGCTTGCAGCGACCGAGCGCGACGTGCGCTGGGGCGGGTTCGCGGCGGCGCTGCTCGGCGCGATCTTCATCCAGGTCGGCACGAACCTCTCCAACGACTACTCCGACGCGCGCCGCGGCGCCGACGCGGAGGACCGACTGGGGCCCGTGCGCGTCACGGCCGGCGGGCTCGTGCCGCCGCGCCAGGTGCTGGTGGCGACGTACGTGAGCTTCGGGCTCGCCGTGGCCTGCGGCATCTACCTCGTGGTCCTCGCCGGGCCGCTGCTGCTCGCGATCGGCGCAGCGTCGATCCTCGCCGGCGTGCTCTACACGGGCGGCCCGCGCCCGTACGGCTACGAAGGCCTGGGCGAGGTCTTCGTCTTCGCGTTCTTCGGGATCGTCGCCGTGACGGGCTCGTACTACGTGCAGACCGAGCGCGTGACATGGGAGGCGTTCGTCCTCGCCGTCCCCGTCGGCCTGCTCGCGAGCGCGATCCTCGTCGTCAACAACGTCCGCGACCTCGAGTCGGACCGGCGCGCGGGCAAGCGCACGCTCGCCGTGCGGCTCGGGCGCCCGCGCGTGCGCACGCTCTACGGGGTCATGGTCTACGGCGCCTTCCTGACCACGCCGATCCCCTGGCTCGCGGGCTCGCTCTCGGCCTGGCTCCTGCTCCCGCTCGTGCTGTTCCCGGCGGCCGTCGTGCTCGTGCGAACCGTGCGCCGTCACGCCGACGGCCCGACGCTCAACCTCGCCCTCGCCCGCACCGGCCAGCTCCAGCTGGTCTTCTGCATCCTGCTCTCGGCCGGCCTGCTGCTCAGCTGATGGACGTCCGCATCGCGACCATGACCCTCACGTTCGCCCAGCCGCTGCCCACGGCCTTCGGCGTCCTGCGCGAGCGCGAGCTGCTCATGCTGCGCCTCTCCGACGGCGACGGCGTCGTCGGCTGTGGCGGGGCGGCGCCGCTCGAGCCCTACGACGGGGTCGCGCTCGACGACGCGCGCGA
>DATNGY010000239.1:0-4024 GCA_035605735.1 Solirubrobacteraceae bacterium | reverse complement strand
GATCCGCGAGATCTTCGAGCGCGAGCTCGGCGCGCGCGACCTCGGCCACGAGCCGGCGCAGATCGCCGAGGTCGCCCGCAGGCACCTGCGCGAGAAGTTCCTCTCGGTCCCGCTCGGGATCAGCGGCGCGAACTTCGCGGTGGCCGAGACGGGCACGGTCTGCGTCTTCGAGTCCGAGGGCAACGGGCGCATGTGCACGACGCTGCCACGCGTGCTCGTGACGGTCATGGGGATCGAGAAGGTGATCGCAGCCTGGCGCGACCTCGAGGTCATGCTCCAGCTCCTCCCGCGCTCCTCGACCGGCGAGCGGATGAACCCGTACACGTCGCTGTGGCGCGGCGTGAGCGAGGGCGACGGGCCGCAGGAGTTTCATCTCGTCCTCCTCGACGGCGGGCGCACGCAGGTCCTGGCCGACGCGGTCGGGCGCCAGGCGCTGCACTGCATCCGCTGCTCGGCGTGCCTCAACGTCTGCCCGGTCTACGAGCGCACCGGCGGGCACGCGTACCGCTCGGTCTATCCGGGGCCGATCGGGGCGATCCTCACGCCGCAGCTGCGCGGGTTGGATGCGGCGCCGTCGCTGCCGTGGGCCTCGTCGCTGTGCGGCGCCTGCTACGAGGTCTGCCCGGTCAAGATCGACATCCCGACGGTGCTCGTGCACCTGCGCGGGCGCGTCGTGCGCGAGACCGACGCCGAGCCGCGCACGGAGCGCGCCGCGATGGCGGCGATGGCGAAGGTCTTCGCCAGCCGCCGCGCCTACGAGCGCGCGCAGCGGCTCGCGCGGCTGGGGCGCGGCCCGCTCGTCTCCGCCGCGCTCGCGCCGTGGACGCGCTCGCGCGACCTCCCCGAGCCGCCGGCGCAGACGTTCCGCGCGTGGTGGCGGGAGCGGGGGTAGTCCCGATGGCCGGCAGCGACGCCCGGGACGTCGTCCTCGCCCGGATCCGCGCTGCCCTGCACGCCGCGCCGCCGGCGCGCGAGGACGTGCCGCGCGACTACGACGTCGCGTGGCGCGGCGGCGATCCGGTCGCCGTCTTCGCCGAGCGCGCCGCCGAGTACCGGGCGACCGTCACCCGCGCGCGCGACGTGGGCGCGGCGGCGACGGAGATCTGCGCTCGCCACGGCGCGCGGCGGCTCTGCGTGCCGCCCGGCTTGCCGGACGCGTGGCGACCCGACGGCGTCGAGCTGGTCGCCGGCGAGGGGCTCGACCCGCGGGCCCTCGACGGCCTCGACGGCGCGCTCACCGGGTGCGCGGTGGCGATCGCGGAGACCGGGACGTTCGTCCTCGACGGCGCGGGACGGTCCGGACGCCGGGCGCTCACGCTCGTGCCCGACCTGCACGTCTGCGTCGTCGAGGCGGCGCAGGTCGTCGGCTCGGTGCCGGAGGCGGTGGCGGCGCTCGCCGGCACGACGACGCCGCTGACGTTCGTGGCCGGCCCGAGCGCGACCTCCGACATCGAGCTCGATCGAGTCGAGGGCGTCCACGGCCCGCGGCGGCTGGAGATCGTCATCGCCGACTGACGGGGATGGGCGCCCTAGGCGTGGCCCAGCGCGAAGCCGACGCCCGCGACCATCGCCCCGCCGAGCGTGACCTGGACGAGCGACTGCGAGAGCGAGACGCGCAGGAAGCGCTTGCGCACCCACGCGATGACGAGGAGCTCGATCGCGACCACGACGTAGGCGACCGCCAGCGCGGTTCGGAGGTCGCCGATGAGGAACGGGAGGCTGTGCAGGCTGCCGCCCACGAACGTCGCGGCGCCCGTGATGACGCCGCGCGCGACGGAGCCGCCGCGGCCGGTGAGGACGCCGTCGTCGGACAGCGCCTCCGACAGGCCCATCGAGATCGCGGCGCCGAGCGCCGTGGCCATGCCGACGAGCAGCGCGGCGCGCGAGCCCGCGAGGTAGGCCGCCGCGAAGAGCGGCGCAAGCGTCGACACCGTGCCGTCGATGAGCCCGATGAGGGCCGGCTGGACGACGCGCAGGAGGCGCTCGCGGTCGTCGCTCCCGCGCCACGTGGAGAGGAGGGCCTGGGCGCTGTCGGTCATCTATGACTACATCTTACAATCAACTTGCAATAAGGACGCCCTAACATCGACTACGATGATCGCGTGAGCTCCGACCCCGACACACTCGACCGCATGCTCGCCGAGCGCCTTCGCGCCCGCGGCCGGCGCGTGACCTCGCAGCGCGTCGTGCTCCAGCGCGCGCTGCACGAGCTCGGGCGCCACGCGAGCGCCGAGGAGGTCCGGCGCGCCGCCGAGGACCGGCTGCCCGGCCTCTCGCTGCCGACGGTGTACGCGACGCTCGAGCTCTTCGAGGAGCTCGGGCTCGTGCGCCGGGTCGCCGCCGGCGCCGGACCCGTCCTCTACGACCCCCGCACCGACGGCCACGCCCACTTCCGCTGCCGCGCGTGCGGCGCCGTGACCGACCTCGACGCGCGGCCCGACGCCACGGCCGCGCGCCGCGCCGCGCGGCGCGCCGGCCACGACCCCGAGGCCGTCGAAGTCCTCGTCGGTGGCCTGTGCGCCGCCTGCCGGGTCTGACCGAGCGCGGCTACGGCAGCCGCTCGTAGGCCGGCAGCGTCAGGAACTCGACGAAGTCCTCGCTCAGCGCGACGCGCTCGAAGAGCTCGCGCGACTCGCGCGGGCGCCCCTCGCGCTCGAACCACGCGTCGTCGCCGATCTCGGAGCGGATCTTCTCGAGCTCCTCGTCCTCGAGGCGCCTCACGAGCTCGGGCGTGACGCGCGTGCCGTCGTCCTCGAGCGTGCGCCCATGGCGGATCCACTGCCACACCTGCGAGCGCGCGATCTCGGCGGTCGCGGCGTCCTCCATGAGCCCGTAGATGCCGGCCGCCCCGTTGCCGCGCAGCCACGAGGAGATGTACTGGATCCCGACGTTGACGTCGTTGCGCAGCCCGGCCTCGGTGATTACGCCCGGTGTGGCGGCGACGTCGAGCAGCTCGGCCGGCCCGACGTCGACGTCCTCGCGCTGGCGGTCGACCTGGTTCGGGCGGTCGCCGAGGACGCGGTCGAACTGCTCCAGCGCGGTCGCGACCACGTCGGGGTGCGCGACCCACGTCCCGTCGAAGCCGTCGCCGGCCTCGCGCTCCTTGTCGGCTGCGACCGCGGCGATCGCCCGCTCGTTGGCCTTGGGGTCCTTGCGCGAGGGGATGAGCGCGGCCATGCCGCCCATCGCGTGGGCGCCGCGGCGGTGGCACGTGCGCACGAGCAGCTCGGTGTAGGCGCGCATGAACGGCACGGTCATCTTCACGTCGTTGCGGTCGGGCAGGACGAACTCGGGGCGCTCGCGGAACGTCTTGATCGTCGAGAAGATGTAGTCCCAGCGCCCGGCGTTCAGGCCGGCGGCGTGGTCGCGCAGCTCGTGGAGGATCTCCTCCATCTCGAAGGCGGCGGGCAGCGTCTCGATGAGGACCGTCGCCTTGATCGTGCCGCGCTCGAGGCCGAGCTCGGCCTCGCAGTGCGTGAAGACCTCGTCCCACAGGCGCGCCTCGCGGTGGCTCTCCATCTTCGGCAGGTAGAAGTATGGGCCGGAGCCGGCGTCGAGCAGCGCGCGCGCGTTGCGGTGCAGGTAGAGCCCGGCGTCGACGAACGCGCCGGCAACGGGGTCGTCGTCGATCCGGACGTGCTTCTCGACCAGATGCCAGCCGCGCGGGCGGACGAGCAGCGTCGCGGTCTGCGCGGCGAGGCGGTACTCGCGCCCGTCGTCGCCCGTGAACGCGATCGTCTTCGCGATCGCGTCGGTGAGGTTCTGCTGGCCGGAGACGACGTTCGTCCACGTCGGCGAGAGCGAATCCTCGAAGTCGGCCATGAACCCGCGCGCGCCCGAGTTCAGCGCGTTGATAATCATCTTGCGGTCGACCGGGCCGGTGATCTCGACGCGCCGGTCGCGGTAGTCCGCGGGCGCCGCGGCGACCTGCCAGTCGCCCTCGCGGATCTCGCGCGTCTCGGGCAGGAAGTCGAGCATCTCGCCGGCGGCGATGCGCGCGCGGCGCTGGACGCGCGCGGCGAGC
>DATNGY010000238.1:0-2468 GCA_035605735.1 Solirubrobacteraceae bacterium | reverse complement strand
CCTGGAAGGTCAGGCGCCGCTGCCCGGTGCCGTCGGCCTGCATGACCCACACCGCGCCGCCGCGCACGTAGGCGAGGCGCCGGCCGAGGGGCGAGAACGCGGGGTCGCGGACGGCTCCGGCGGCCACGATCCGGCGGAAGCCGCGGCCGTCGGCCTGACGCGCGTCGAACGTCCCGCCCGGGCTCTGGCGCGTCTGGTAGGCGATGACGCCGTTGCGCCCCGGGAACGCCGCCTGCGCCCCCGCGGGCGCCAGCGCGCCGACGAGCGCGACGAGCGCGGCGAGCTTCAGTGCGGTTTGCACGCGTGATGGCAACACGGCTGGCGGCGAGACGATGCGGCGGCAAAGCAACTACCGTCACGGACTGCGGTGCGCTACCTCGACTTCCTCCGCGGGGTCCACGATGCCCTGAAGCCTCCCACGTATCTCGAGATCGGGATCCGCCACGGCGACAGCCTGGCGCTGTCGCGCGCGCGCAGCATCGGGGTCGACCCGTCGTACGCGATCCGGACCGAGCTCGACGCGCCCGTCGCGCTGTTCCGCACGACGAGCGACGACTTCTTCGCCCACCCCGAGCCGACGGCGCCGCTCGGCGACGGCGCGGCCGCGCTCTCGTTCATCGACGGCATGCACCTCTTCGAGTTCGTGCTGCGCGACTTCGTCAACGTCGAGCGCCATTCGGAATGGTGGAGTGTGGTCGTCTTCGACGACGTGCTGCCGCGCCGCGTGGAGATGGCCTCCCGCGAGCGCGCGACGCGGGCCTGGACCGGCGACGTCTACAAGATCAGGCCCGTGCTGGAGCGCGAGCGTCCCGACCTCGTCTGCCTCACGGTCGACACGCGGCCGACCGGCCTGCTGCTCGTCGTCGGCGCCGATCCGAGCAATCGGCGGCTGGCCGAGCGCCACGACGAGCTCGTCTCCGAGTGGGTCGGTCCCGACCCGCAGCCCGTGCCCGCCGACGTGCTCGAGCGCCGCGGCGCGCTCGCTCCCGAGGCGGTGCTCGCCTCCGACCTCTGGCGCGTGCTGCGCGAGGGTCGCGAGGGCGGGCTCGGCCGCGCCGAGGGCCTGCGCGCCGTGCGCCGCGCCCTCCACGGCCTCGTCGAGCTGCACGAGCCGCGCGGACGGCTGCGGACGGCGGCCGAGGGGCTCCTGCGCCAGCGCGGGTAAGCGCTCGCGTGAGCGCCGTCGCGCTCGTCGACGCCGTCGTGTGCACCGGGGACGCGGTCCTGGTCGAGCACGCGGTGGTCGTCGAGGACGGGTCGATCGCGGCGATCGTGCCCGTCGATTCCGTGCCCCGGGGCGTGCGGACCGTCGCGGTCGACGGCGCGTACGTCGCTCCCGGCCTCGTCGACCTGCAGGTCAACGGCGGCGGCGACGTCCTGCTCAACGACGCGCCGACGGCGGAGGGCGTCGCCGCGATCGTCGCCGCGCACCGGCGGCTCGGGTCGACCGGCGTCATGCCGACGCTGATCAGCGCCCCGCGCGAGACGATCGGCGCGGCGCTCGAGGCCGTGCGTGCGGGCGTCCGCGACCGGGTGCCGGGGCTCCTCGGGCTGCACCTCGAGGGCCCGTTCCTCGCGCCCGAGAGGGCCGGCATCCACGACGCTGGACAGATCCGCCCGATGACCGGCGAGGACGCCGAGCTGCTCGTCTCGCTCGACGCTCCGACGCTGGTCACGCTCGCGCCCGAGCGCGTCGATCGCCGCCTGCTCGAGCGCCTCGTCGCCGGCGGCGTCCACGTCGCGGCCGGCCACAGCGCGGCCGAGCCGGCCGACCTCGACGTCGCCGCGCGCGCGGGGCTGCGGCTCGTGACCCACCTCTTCAACGCGATGAGCGGGATCGGCGCCCGCCGGCCGGGGCTCGCGGGCGCGGCGCTGGCCGACGATCGCGTCGCGTGCGGGCTGATCGCCGACGGGCACCACGTCTCGCCCGCGGCCATCGAGATCGCGCTGCGGTGCAAGCCGCCCGGCGGCCTGTTCCTCGTCTCGGACGCGATGCCCGCGGTCGGGGGGAGCGAGGAGCGCTTCGCGATCGGCGGTACTCCGATCACCGTCCGCGACGGCCGCTGCGTCAGCGCCGACGGCGTGCTCGCGGGGTCGGCGGCGTCGCTGGCCGACTGCGTCCGCCACCTCGTCGGGCTCGGGGTCGAGGTCCCCGACGCGCTACGGATGGCGAGCACGATCCCGGCTGACCTCGTCGGGCTCGGCGACCGCGTCGGGCGGCTGGCGCCGGGCCGTGTCGCCGACCTCGTGGTCATCGGCGGCGACGGCGGCCTGCGCGGCGTCATGCTCGAGGGGCGATTCGCGTAGCGGTCTCGTGCGGTCCGGTTGGCTCAGGTGGGCGCGAACGCCGCGGCGCTTGCGAGCCTCGCGGTCCGCTCGGCATCGAGGGCGGGAGAGCGCCGGCGCGCGCCACGCGCCCGCGGCGCGCACCGGCTCGCCGGGTCGGCGTGCTGACAAAACCGCCACAT
>DATNGY010000237.1:0-4560 GCA_035605735.1 Solirubrobacteraceae bacterium | reverse complement strand
GGCGCCTAGGCACGGCACTAACATCCGCTCGGTGCCGCGCACCCCGGTCGCCGTCCTGGCCGCGGTCCTCGCGCTCCTCGCCCTCGGCGCGAGCGCCGCCGCCGCTTCGCCGCTGCTCGTGGTCGACGCCCACGGGCGCGTCCACGCACGCAGCGACCGCGGGCTGCCGCCGCCCGACCCGGCGCCGTCGCGCGTACCCGCCGCCGGGCCGACCGTGCGCTACCAGCCGCGCGCGGCGGGCGCCCGGGCCCGCAGGGCGCCGACCGTTCGCCAGGCGCTCGACGCGCTGCTCGCCGCGGGGCGGCTCGACCCCGTGCGCCACGGCCTCTACCGCACGATCTACAGCCGCACGCTGCGCACGCTCGCGCGGCTGCGCGGCGAGCGCCGCCGCGAGCTCGGCGCGGTGCTCGCGAACGTCCGCGCGCTCGCCGCTTCCGGCCTGCTGACGCCCGAGCGCTCGGCGCTCACGTTCCTCACGCTCGAGCGCAACCGCGCGTGGTGGCCCGGCAAGCCGCTTCTCAGCTACGGCCAGCGCGTGAGCTTCAGCCCGAGCCGCCTGATCTGGCAGTTCTATCCCGGCCAGGGGCTGCAGGTGCAGTGGCTCGGTACGTTCGGCAAGGCCAACGGCTACTGGTACGCCAAGAGCGACGTCGGGCTGCGCGCGCTGCTCGACGAGGCGCTCGCGCTCGCCGTGCCGCGGGCCGGCGGCATCGCGTGGGAGTCGCTCTTCTGGTTCGACGGCGGTCGCCCGCCATGGGTGAGCGGCCTCTCGCAGGGCACCGGGATCCAGGCGCTCGTGCGCGCGTCGGTGCGGCTCGCGGACCCGCGCTACCTCGCGGCCGCCCAGGGCGCGCTCGGGATCTTCCGCACGCCGCCGCCCGCCGGGGTGCGCGCCGCCACCGCGCGCGGCGCGCACTACCTGCAGTACTCCTACGCCCCGCGCCTGCACATCCTCAACGGGTTCGTCCAGGCCCTCAACGGGCTCGCCGACTTCGTCAAGCTCGGCGGCGGAGCAGACGGCGCCCCGCTCCTGTCCGCCGGGGTCGCCGAGGCCGCAGCCGAGGTCCCGGCCTTCGACACCGGCGCCTGGTCGCTGTATTCGCTCCCGGGCAGCGAGTCGGACCTGAGCTACCACGTCCTCCTGCGCGACTTCCTCAGCTCGCTGTGCCGGCGCGTCCCCGTGCCGGCCGTGTTCTGCACGACGTCCGCGCACTTCACCGCGTACCTGCACGCGCCGCCGGTGCTCGTCCCGCGTCCGGCGACGGGGAGGGTGCGGCGCCCGACGGTCCTGCGCTTCGGCCTCAGCAAGATCTCGACGGTCACGCTCACGCTCCTGCGCGCGGCCCGGCCCGTGTACACGCGCAGCGTGCGCCTCGCGCACGGCGCGCGCTCGTTCACGTTTACGCCGATCAAGCCCGGTCCGCTCGCGTTCCGCCTGCGCGCGGTCGACCTCGCCGGCAACGCGGCGGTGGCGACGGGCTCGATCAGCGTGCGCCGGGCGCCGAAGCGGTGACAATCCACGTCGAGGCCCGCGCGCGCACGGTGCCGTCGGGCTCGACGAACTCGGACAGGCCCTCGCGCAGCGCCGCCTCGACGCGCGGGCGCACGTCCGCGCCCCGGTCGCCGAGGAGGCGCAGGATCTCGCCGCCCGGCCCGAGGGCCATGACCAGGTCGACCGCCTCCTGCAGGTCGCGGCCGGCGGTGACCGGTCGCTCGCAGCGGTGCAGGGCGACGTCCTCGAAGCCGGCGGCGAGGACGATGTCGCTCGTCGTGTCGGCGTTCGCCATCGAGAACGGCCCCGGCCCGCACGTCGGCTCGTCGTACTCCTCCGGCCGGGCGACGATGGACTCCACGATCGTCTGGGCGCGGTACGTCCACGGGTTGTCCTCGCGCCGGCGCCAGACGACCATGGCGAGCCGGCCTCCGGGGACGAGCGCCGCGCGCACGTTGCGCAGCGCCGCCACCGGGCTCGCGAAGAACATCGTCCCGAAGCGCGAGTACGCGAGGTTGAACGGGCCGCCGAGCGACGCGCCCTGGACGTCGGCGACCTCGAAGCGGGCGTTGGCGACGCCCGCCTGCGCGGCGTCGGCGCGAGCCGCGTCGATGAAGTTCGCCGCCGCGTCGACGCCCACGGCCTCGCCGTCGGGCCCGACGAGCGCGGCGATGCGCTGTGTGGTGTCGCCGAAGCCGCAGCCGATGTCGAGCACGCGCCAGCCCGGCTGAGGCGGGACGAGCTCGAGCGCCCGCTCGCTGTGCGGGGCCACGCCCGTGGTGATCAAGTGGCGGAAGCGCAGGAAGCCGTCGAAGAGCGGGCCGTCCCAGGCCTCGATCGCCTCCGCGTTCGGGGCGGCCCAGCGCGCGCGCGGATCCGTCCGCGTCATGGCAAGACAGTACGCCGACGTCCGCGGGCGTTGCACATCTCTAGGATCGACCGCTTCGCATGGCGCCGCGCACGATCCTCATCACGGGCAAGGGCGGGGTCGGCAAGACGTCGGTCGCCGCCGCGACCGCGCGGCGCTGCGCCGCCGCCGGCCAGGACACGATCGTCCTCTCGACCGATCCGGCGCACAGCCTCGCCGACGCCCTCGGCCGTCCGCTCGGCTCCGAGCCCGAGCGCGTCGGCCCGCGCCTGTGGGCCCAGCAGGTCTGCGCCCAGGAGGAGATGGAGCGCAACTGGGCCGCGGTCCAGGCGTGGCTGCGCCCGCTGCTCGTCGAGCGCGGCGTCGACCGCATCAGCGCCGAGGAGCTGACGGTGCCCCCGGGGCTCGACGAGCTCTTCAGCCTGCTCGCGCTCAAGCGCCACCACGAGGAGGCGCGCTTCGCCGTCGTCGTCGTCGACTGCGCGCCGACCGGCGAGACGCTGCGGCTGCTCTCGTTCCCCGACGTCGCGCGCTGGTGGCTCGAGAAGGTGTTCCCGCAGCAGGGCTCGCTCATGGCCGCCGCGCGGCCCCTGGCCCGGGCCGTGCTCGACGTCTCGCTGCCCGGCGACGAGGTGCTCGACGACGTCGGGCGGCTCGTGCGCGGCCTCATCGCCATGCACGAGATCCTCCGCGACACCGAGCGAGCGACCGTGCGGCTCGTCATGACGCCCGACCGCATGGTCGTCGACGAGGCGCGGCGGACGTTCACGTACCTGAACCTCTACGGCTACGTCACGGACGCCGTCGTCGTCAACCGCGTCTTCCCGCCCGAGGTCGACGGTTACTTCGCGGGCTGGCGCGAGCGCCAGCTCGCGGCGCTCGCCGAGGTCGAGTCCGCGTTCGCGCCCGTGCCCGTGCTCCCGGCGCCGTACTTCGGCGAGGAGGTCATCGGCGCGGCGATGCTCGATCGCCTCGGCGACGCGGTCTTCGGCGAGCGCGACGCGGCGAGCGTCCTCCACGACCGCGTCACGCAGGAGCTGACGGTCTTCGACGACGGCGCGCAGCTGCGACTCGACCTGCCGTTCGTCGAGCGCGGGGACGTGTGGCTGAAGAAGATCGGCCTCGAGCTCGTCGTGCGCGTGGACGGCCACAAGCGCACGCTCCTGCTGCCGCCCGCGCTCGCGGAGTTCCGCCCCTCGGGCGCCGCCCTCGATCGCGGCGCCCTGCGCGTCAGCTTCGATGCCCCGGCCGGCTGACTCGCTCGACGACCTGCGCGAGCGGTTGGAGTCGACGCGCGCGGCGGCCGAGCGCCTCGCGGGCGAGATCCCCGCGGCGGGCTGGTCGTCGCCGGCCCGGGCCGAGCGCGCCGCCGACGACGTCGAGGCGATCGCCGCGCTCGTGCGCGCGATGCGCGAGCTGGTGCCGCCGGAGCTCCAGCAGCAGCTGACCGACCTGCTGCGCCAGATCCTGCTCTTACTGCGCGCCCTGCTCGACTGGTGGGTCGAGCGCCTCGAGCCCGAGCGCCCGCCCGCGGGGCCTGACGTCGAGGACATCCCGGTGGGCTGAACCCGAGCGCCCGACGGGTACAGTCCGGTCGGATGAGCGGCGTGGCAGCCCGCGTGGGTCGTGTGTGGAGCAGGCTGACGCCCGAGCAGCGCATGGCCGCGATCTCCGCGATCCTGCTCCTGCTCTCGATGCTGCTGCCGTGGTACCAGGAGACGACTTTCCCGAACGGCAAGAAGCACGAGTACGGCCTCAACGCGTTCCAGGTCTACTCGTTCGTGGAGGCGGCGATCTTCGTCGTCGCCGTCGCGGTACTCGTCCTGCTGTGGATGCGCGGCGAGGGCCGCGCCTTCCACCTCCCCGGCGGCGACGGCACGGTCATCCTGGTCGCCGGCGTCTGGGTCATGTTCCTCATCTTCTTCCGCCAGCTCGACAAGCCGAGCGTCTCGGAGGGATCGGTGCCGAGCAGCATCGGGGTCAGCTGGGGCATCTTCGTCGCGTTCCTGCTCGGAGCGCTGCTGGCGTGGAACGGCGTGCGGATCCGGGCGCGCCATACGCCCGAGCCGCGCCTCGAGGACGACGTCACCGCGCCGACGGCCGGACCCGCCGGCCCGCGGCCGCCCGAGGGCGCCGCGCCGACGGCCGGACCCCCCGGCCCGCGGCCGCCCGAGGACGCCGCGCCGACGGCCGGACCCGC
>DATNGY010000236.1:0-2679 GCA_035605735.1 Solirubrobacteraceae bacterium | reverse complement strand
GGCCGTGATGAGCCCGGCCGGGAAGAGCGGGATCCCGAAGAGGAGGTTGAGCGCGATCGCGGCGCCGACGAACTCCGCGAGGTCGGTGGCCATCGCGATGAGCTCGGCCTGCACCCAGAGGCTCCAGCTGACCGGCCGCGGGAAGTGCTCGCGGCAGAGCTCGGGGAGATTGTGGCCCGTGGCGATCCCCACCTTCGCCGAGAGGTTCTGGATGAGCATCGCCATGAGGTTGGCCGCGAGCAGCACCCACAGCAGCAGGTAGCCGTACTTCGCCCCGCCCGCGATGTTCGTGGCGAAGTTGCCGGGGTCGACGTAGGCCACGCAGGCCACGAACGCCGGGCCGAGGACGGCGATCGTGCCCCGCAGCCGCCCGCGGGCGTGCAGGCGCTGGAGCGCGCTCGGCTCCGGGAGCGCCGCGGCCTGCGGGAGGGCGGCGGCCTGGTCGCTCATCGGCCCTGCTCCACGCGCATGGCGGCGGCCAGCCGGCCGCCGAGCACGTGGATCTCGTCGGAGCCCTCGAAGCGCGCGAAGGTCGGGCCCTCGAAGGGCTGGCGGTCGACGACCTCGAGCCTCGCTCCGGGGGCGATTCCGCGCTCGGCGAGGTAGCGCAGCATCTCCGGTTCGGAGTCCGAGACGCGGACGAACCGCGCGCGGCCGCCGGGCTCGAGCTCGGCCAGCGACATCGTGGGGCGCTCCTCGACGCGCAGGTCGGCGGTCGGGATCGGGTCGCCGTGGGGATCGCGCGTCGGGTTGCCGAGCTTGGCGGCGATCAGCGCCTCGAGCTCCTCGGAGAGCACGTGCTCGAGGACCTCGGCCTCGGCGTGGACGCGGTCCCAGGGGACGTCGAGCGTCTCGGCGAGGTAGAGCTCGAGCAGGCGGTGGTGGCGCAGCGTCTCGAGCGCGACGCGGCGGCCCGCCTCCGTCAGGTGCACGCCGCGGTATGGCACGTGGCTGACGAGCCCCAGCTCGTCGAGCTTCTTGACCATGCCCGAGGCGGAGGCCGCGGTGACGGACAGCCGCTCGGCGAGCTCGTTCGTGCCGACAGGGCCCTCGTGGCGCTGCTCGAGCGCGTAGATCGCCTTGGCGTAGTCCTCGACCGCGGATGAAGTGGTCACAAGAGTGAATTATGGCATACCTAAACCTGATTGCGCCGCTGATGGATCCTCGCGCACGGGGCAGCGTGACGCAGTGAGATACAGCTCGTGCACCGCATGGGTGCAGATGCTGGATTTCACCCGCCATGGCGCCGCTCGGTTTGCTCAGGTGCGGCGGCGGACGCCGCGGCCGCAACCACTCGGACCACTCGGCGCCCAGGCCTCCGGGCGGAGGCCGCCCCTCGATGCCGAGCGCGACCCGGGCGGCGTTCGCGTCACCCTGAGCCAACTTGAAGCATCGTGGGCCCGAGGTCTTTCAACGGGCGACGGGCACCGCCGGCCGCACGCCGGTGGTGCCCCTCACGGTGTGATCGGCGTCCGCCGCGCTCGCCGACCCCGAGGACGCGGCACCGGAGGGCCGGCGCTCCCGGACGGGCTCACGCCGCGCGAGGCCGAGGTGCTCGCGCTGATCGCCGACGGGCTGACGAACGCCGAGATCGCCGAGCGCCTCGTCGTCAGCCCGGCGACCGTGACGAGCCACGTCAACCACCTCTTCGCGAAGGCCGGGGTCCGCGACCGCGCACAGGCGGTCGCCTACGCGTTCCGCCACGGGCTCGCGGGCGCGCGCTGAGGCGCGCCATCTACCCTTGGCGTGTGCCCGCCACGCTCGCCCGCCCCGACGCCGCCTACCGCGCGCTCACCGAGGACGTCGCGCTCGTCGACCGCTCGGAGCGCGGCAAGCTCGCCCTCACCGGCCCCGAGGCGAAGACCTTCCTCAACGGCCAGGTCTCGAACGACGTCGAGGCGCTCGAGCCCGGCGCCGGCGTCTACGCGGCATTCCTGACCCCGAAGGGCAAGATGCTCGGCGACCTGCGCGTCCTCGACCTCGGCGACGAGCTGTGGCTCGACACCGAGCGCGTCGCGCTGCAGGGGCTCTTCGACCTGCTGCGCCGCGGGGCGGTCGGCTGGGGCGCCGAGCTGCACAAGCGCACGCTCCAGCAGGCGCTGCTCTCGCTCGTCGGCCCGCGCGCGGCCGCCGCGGCCGGCGCCGAGGGGCTCGCGCCCGAGCACTCGAGCCAACGTGCGACGTTCGGCGGCGCGCCGGTCGTGCTCGTGGCCACCGACGTCGGCGTGGACGTCGTCTGCGCGGCCGAGGACGCCGCGCGCGTGCGCGCGGCGCTCGGCGTCGCGGAGGCGCCCGAGGCCGCGGCCGAGATCGTCCGCGTCGAGACCGGCCGGCCGCGCTTCGGGATCGACCTCGACGACACCGTCATCCCCCAGGAGGCCGGGCTCAACGAGCGCGCGGTCAGCTTCACGAAGGGCTGCTACGTGGGCCAGGAGACGGTCGCGCGGCTGCACTGGCGCGGCAAGCCCAACCGCCACCTGCGCGGCCTGCGCCTGGCCGCGCCCGCCGCGACGGGCCAGCCGCTGCGCGCCGGCGAGCGCGAGGTCGGGCGCGTGGGCTCGAGCGTCGTCTCGCCGCGCCTGGGCCCGATCGCGCTCGCGCTCGTGCGCCGCGAGGCGGCGCCCGGCGACACCGTCGCGGTCGGCGAGGCCGGCACGGCGACCGCCGTCGTCGTCGAAT
>DATNGY010000235.1:0-3306 GCA_035605735.1 Solirubrobacteraceae bacterium | reverse complement strand
TCTACCCGGTCATGGCGCGCCGCGCCCGCGGACGCGCGGTCCCCGTCGCCGGCTTCGGCGTCGAGGCCGTGCTCCGCGCGGTCAATCCGCGCACGCGGCTCGTCGCGCTCTGCAATCCGAACGATCCGACGGGCGAGCTCGTCGCCGTGCACGAGCTGCGCGCGCTGCTCGCGGCGCTGCCCGAGCGCGTCGTGCTCCTGCTCGACGAGGCGCTGCGCGACTTCGTCGGCGCCGAGGCGCCCGACGCCACGCTCGCGCTGCTCGAGGAGCACCCGCGCCTGCTCGTGTTCCGCACGTTCTCGAAGGCGTGGGGACTCGCCGGGCTGCGCACCGGCTACGCCCTCGGCGGCCCGGGGGCCGCGCCCCTGCTCGAGCGTCTCGAGCCCGAGCTGGGAATCGACGAGCTCGCGCAGGCCGGGATCCTCGAGGCGCTGCGTGCCGGGGGCCCGGTCGTCGCCCGGCGCGTGGCGCGCGTGCGCGAGGAGCGCACGCGCCTCGCGGGCGCGGTCCGCGAGCTCGGCCTCGACGCGCCGCGCAGCGAGGCCAACTTCCTCTGGCTCGCCGCGCCGGGCCGCGACGGCGCGCGCCTCGCCGACCGGCTCGCGCGGGCCGGGGTCGTCGTCGCGCCGGGTGGGCCGCTCGGCGATCCCGCTCGTGTCCGAGTCGCGATCCACGGGCCGCGGGCGACGGACCGCCTGCTCGGGGCGCTCGAGCGCGCGCTGGCCGGCTGAAGCGCAAGGCGCGCCCGTACGGGGTACGACGGAGCCACCATGACGATCCTCGCAATCGTGGCCATCTGCGTGATCCTGCTGATCCTGGCCTTCCTCGCGCCGCGGCTGTCCTCCAAGCCGCAGTCGGGCGTCAACCGCGTCTTCGGGGCCGGCGGGCGCACCGCCGGCAAGGCGCCGGGCAAGCTCGGCAAGTGGGCGCGCAAGCCGTTCGACACGTCGAACAAGGCGGCGAACAAGAGCGCCTCGGCCGGCCGGCGCGGCCGCGGCAAGATGCCCTTCTAGTGGCCCACTAGGCCTGCTCGGACGCGCTCTGGCGCAGCAGCGTTCCCGTCGTCTGCTCGAGGATCTTGCGCCAGGCGCGCGTCTTCTCCTTCTCCGCCGCGAAGTGCTTGACGACCTTGCGCACGCGGCTGGCCGAGATCTCGATCCCGTGGCGCTCGCAGACGGCGCGCAGTTCGTCGTAGTCGGAGGCGAGCTTCAGCGTCACCGACTCGAAGCCGTGGCGCGCGATCTCCACGCGGCTCGAGTAGTTCATGACCGACGTCTGGAACATGAGCTCGTCATTGGGCTCGGGCTCGATGAGCACGATGTCGACGCCGGGGTAGCGCTGCTCCCACTGGCGGGCCATCTCGTGCAGGCGCTGGTAGGCGAGGAGCTTGAAGGCCTGGTAGCCGATCTGCGGGAAGCCCATGTCGCTCACGTGCCGCGCCCGCGACCCGAAGAGCGAAGAGACCGTGGTCGAGAAGTCGTTGACGTAGGGCACGAGCGGGTTGACGACGACGACGAACTTCGCGCCCGCCTCGACCGCGATGTCGACGTTCGTGGTCGAGACGATGCCGCCGTCGACGAGCTCGCGGTCGCGGACCTTGACCGGCGCGTAGACCATCGGCAGCGCCGTCGACGCGCGCACGGCGGTTGAGATCGGGACGTCCTCCCAGTCCTCCGCGCCGAAGACGATCCGCTCGCACGTGTCGAGGTCCGTGGCCGCGAGGTAGAGCTCTGTCTCGAGCGCGCGAAAGTCGTCGGTCCGGTCCGGATCGGTGAGCACGGCGCGCACGTAGCGCTCGACGCCCGCGCCCGAGTACAGGCCGCTCGGGAGCGCCTCGGCCAGCCCGAGCACGACGTCCAGGGCCGAGATCGCGCCGATGTTGCCCGCGAGCTGGCGCGCGACCTTGAGCAGCTGCCACGGAAGCAGGACGCCGGTGCGCGCGAGCTGTGCGAGGTTCGGGCGCAGCAGCGTGCCGACGTCGACGTCGCGAAACGGCGTCGGCACCTGCTGATCGACGACCCGCATCATCTCCTCGGGCGTGATCCCGTTGGCCGCCATCGCCGCGACGAACGAGCCGGCGCTGGTGCCGACGTAGACGTCGAACTGGTTCACGGTCCGGTTGACCGAGAGCAGGTCGAGCGCGCGCAGCGCGCCGATCTCGTAGACGCCGCCCGTGAAACCGCCGCCGCCGAGCACGAGCGCGGTCTTCGAGCGCCGGCGACGCCGCTTGGGAGCGGGACCTCCGCCGGCCGGATCGAGCTTGACGACCTTGCCCATCGACGCCCGAGGATAGAGGTCGCCCTCACCGCTCCGACGCCCGTGCGATCGTGTTGGACCCTCGATGCGCGCGCGCCTGTCGATCCTGCTCGCCGTGCTCGCGGCCGCGCTCGCCGTCGCGCCGGCGGCCGAGGCCATCACGCAAGACGTCCTCGGCCGCGCCGTCGCGCGTGAGATGGCGCGGATCGGCCCCCACGCCGGGGTGCTCGTGCGCGATCTCGACGCGGGTCGCGACGTGTACGCCCGGCGCGCCGACGTGCCGCGGCCGCCCGCCTCGGTCGAGAAGCTCTACACGACGTCCACCGCGCTCCTGCGGTTCGGCCCGACCGCGACGTTCACGACGACGGTCCTCGGCGCCGGCGGCCTCGACGCGACCGGGGTCTGGCGCGGCGACCTGATCCTGCGTGGCGGCGGCGATCCGACGCTCTCGACCTGGGGTGTGGCGCAGCTCGCGCTGCGCCTGCGGGCCGCGGGCATCCGGCGCGTCGCCGGGCGCCTGCTCGGCGACGAGTCGCTCTTCGACCGCCTGCGCGGCTCCGCGGAGACGCGCGGGCGCTACGACCGCTGGATCGGCGGCGTCCTCGGCGGGCTCACGGTCGGGCGCGGATGGTCGCGCGACGGCAGCCCGGCCGCCGAGGGCGCGCGGCGCCTGGCGCGGGCCCTGAAGGCGCGCGGCGTGAACGTGACGGGTGGCGCGCGGGCGGGCCTCACGCCGATCGGTGCGCGCCCTCTGACCACCCTGCCCTCGCCGACGGTCGCTGCGCTCGTCCGGCTGACGCTCGTCCCGTCGGACAACTTCCTGGCCGAGACGCTGCTCAAGGACCTCGGCGCGAGCTTCGGCGGCGCGGGGACGACGGCCGCCGGCGTCGGCGTCGTGCGCGCGCAGGCGGCGGCCTTCGGGCTGCGCCCGGCGATGGTCGACGGGTCGGGACTCTCGCGCGCGGACCGCACGAGCCCTCGCCAGGTCGTCGGGCTCCTGGCCGCGATGCACGCCCAGCCCCTGGGCCCCGCCTTCGAGGGCGCGCTCGC
>DATNGY010000234.1:0-6813 GCA_035605735.1 Solirubrobacteraceae bacterium | reverse complement strand
GTCGTACTTCGCGCGCAGCTCGGCGCGCGGTAGGCCGGCCGCGAGGCCGCCGAGGATCACGTTCTCGCGCCCGCTCAGGTCGCGGTTGAAGCCGACGCCGAGCGCGAGCAGGGTGCTGACGCGCCCGTCGACCTCGACGCGCCCCGCCGTCGGCGGCAGGATCCCCGCCACGGTGCGCATGAGCGTCGACTTGCCCGCACCGTTCACGCCGACCACCCCGAGGACGGTGCCGTGGGCGACCTCGAACGAGACGTCCTTGACCGCCTCGATCTCGCGCACCAGGCGCTCGCGGCGACCCGCGCGCACGAGCGTCGTGCGCAGCGTCGGTCGCGCCTCGTAGGTCGTGCGGTAGGTCACCGAGAGGTCCTCGACGCGGACGGCGGGGTTGGCGATCGGCGGGTGTGGAGCGCCGCCGACGACCGTCGGGTCAGAGACGGACAGCGAACTCACGCTCCCGGGAGATGAAGAAGATCCCGCCAACCAGCAGGGCGCCCACAGCCCACGCGAGCCCCCACAAGAGGTAGCCGGTGCTCGCGCGGTGGCCGAGCACGAGGACCTCGCTGAGCGCCCCGAACATCGGCGTCAGCGGGTTGATGTTGATGATGTGGCGCAGGTTCTGCGGCACCTCGGTCAGGTAGTAGAGGACCGGCGAGGCGTACATCCAGATGCGGTTGAAGTAGGGCAGGAAGCTCGAGACGTCGCGGAAGTAGACCTGCAGGGCCGCGACGAGCATCGTCACCCCGGCCGCGAAGATCACGATGATCGCGAACACGGGGATGACCCAGAGCAGGTGCGGCCCGAACGGCAGTCCCGCAATCGTGTGCATGACCGCGTAGACGAGTATGCACGGCAGGAAGCGCAGGAACGACGTCAGCACCGCGGAGAGCGGCAGCAGCGTGCGCGGGAACGCGGTGTTGAGGATCAGCCGCCCGCCGCCGACCACCGACTTCGCCCCCTGCGTGAGCGCGCCGCTGATGAAGTGGAACGCGAACAGGCCGGCCATCAGATGCGCGAAGAAGACCGCGCCGCGCCCGCCGCCGCGGAGGATGTCTACCAGCAGGAAGTAGACGCAGGTCAGCAGCAGCGGGTTGAGGACGAGCCAGAGCTGCCCGAAGGCCGTGTCGAAGTGCTGCGCGCGCAGCGTCGTGCGCGACATCTCGAACGCGAACTGGCGCCGGCGCCAGAGCTCGCGCAGATACGAGCGCATCGGCGGCAGGCCGACGCGGTGCGGCTCATAGACGTGATGGTCGGCGTGGAACTCGTCCTCGTGCTCGCGCGGCAGGTGCTCGCCCGGACGGCCGCGCTCGACGACCGTCGCGCCGTCGGTCATCTCCTCCACCTTGGTGACGAGGTCGTCGCTCACGAGGAAAGGCGGTCGGAGGTGAGGATGGCGACGAGGTGGCCGATCGCAGTGAGTATCGCGACCGGGATCAGGGCCATGAGCAGGGCGCGCGTGCCCACGAGGTCGCCGGCGAGCGCGTCGACGACGGCCGCGACGAGAGCGAGCGCGGTGAACTCGACGGTGACGAAGGCGCGGAAGAACGGCGCGAAGGCCAATGCGCGGCGCGCGCGCCGTAGGCCGCCGGGGCGCGGCGCCGCGGCGGTGGCGCTGTCGGCGACACGCGGCAGCCCCGACTCGGCGCGGGCGACGACGACGAGGTGGCTCTCGGCCTTGATGAGCAGCGCGAGGACGGCGACGACGAGCCCGAGCGTCGTCCAGCCGTCGAGGCTGTCCCAGCCACCCGCGGCGCGGACGCCGAGCGCCGCGGGCAGCGCGGCGTCGGTGACGTGGTGGGCGATGCGGTCCAGGTAGACGCCGGCCGGCGAGGACTCGCCGCGCCAGCGGGCGACCTCGCCGTCGCAGCAGTCGAAGAGCAGCTGCACCTGCACGAACGCGACGGCGCCGAGCGCCCCGCCGATCCCCGGCAGCGTCAGGCACCCGGCCGCGAGCAGGCCGGAGGGGACCATCAGCCAGGTGACGCCGTTCGCGCTGAGCGGCGTGCGCAGCAGCGCCCGCGTGACGTAGGGCGAGATCCGGCGCATGTACAGGCGCCCGGCCCAGTGCTCGCCGCTCGCTCGTTCGAGCGTGGCGGGGGGCTGCGCGACGTCGCGCAGCTCAGCGATCGAAGGTGTGAACGAAGTCATCGACCCGTTGGCGGATACGGGGCAGATCCATGTCGAGGTGCTCGAGGATCGTGTAGCGCTCGGGGCGCGTCGTCGGCGCGTGCGCGACCACGGCGCTGAAGTCCTCCACCGTGAGTCCGAGGTCTCCCGGCAGGCGCGGGACACCATAGCGGCGCAGGCAGCCGTCGAGCTCACCGACGAACGGGTCGTCGCGCAGCCACGAGCAGAACAGGGCGCCGACCGCGACCTGCTCGCCGTGGGCGCCGTGGCCGGGATGCAGCGCGTCGACCGCGTGCGCGATCTCGTGGCAGGAGCCGCTGCACGGCCGGCTCGACCCGGCGACGGCCATGGCCAGGCCGCCGAGCACGAGCGCCTCGCTCAGGGTGGTCAGGAACGCGTCGGCGAGCAGCTCGTCGTCGTGGTGGAGGATCGACTCCCCGCCCGTGCGCGCGAGCGCCGCAGCGAGGCCGTCGACCGGCTCGCCGCGCTCCGCGCCGGCGAGCCGCCAGTCGGCGACCGCGTTGAGGTTCGAGAGTGCGTCGCCGACGCCGGAGCGCAGCTGCTCGAGCGGCGCGCGGCGGACGTAGTCGAGGTCGACGACGACGCCGATCGGGATGTGAACGCCGTAGGAGCCCTTGTGGCCGCCGTGCTCGAGCGAGGCCACGGGCGAGGCGAGGCCGTCGTGGGCGAGGCTCGTGGCCACGGAGACCATCGGCAGACCGACGTGGCTGGCGGCGAACTTCGCCACGTCGAGCGTGCGCCCGCCGCCGATGCCGACGACGGCGTCGTGGGAGCCCCGGCGCAGCGCGTCGGCGAGCCGCTCGGCCGCCTCGATCGTGCCGCCGTTGACGGGGAAGACCTCGGCGCTGTCGTCGAGCGCCTCGTCGAGGACCGAGAGGACGTGCTCGCCTGGCCGGGGCCGACGACGAGCGCGACGTCCCCGTGGGCCGAGATCCGCCGGTCCGAGAGCAGGCCGCCGAGGCCGGCGACGGCGCCGCTGCGGACGTCGATCGTCAGCGGGGCGGCGACCATGCGCGCTAGAAGCGGCACGCGATCTCCCGGGCGCGAGCGAGGTCTGAATCGTTGTCGACCTCGACCCAGTCGACCGCCCCGATCGCCGCCGTCGTGACCGCGCCGCCGCGGTCGGCCAGCTCCTGGAAGCCGTCCTCGTAGTAGAGCGCGGGATCCCGGCGCCACGTCGCCTCGAGCGCATCGGCGAGCGCCGCGGCGGCGCGCGGCTCGACAAGCGCGACGCCGATGTACTCGCCGTGCGCGCGCCCGGGGTCGATCGCCTTGTGGACGCGCGTCATGCGCCCCGAGCCGTCGAGGAGCACCTTCATCTCCTCCTCGCCGAGCGCCTTCTCGCGGTCCACGGCGAGCACGAGGTCGGCGTCGCCGCGCGCGCCGAGCAGCGCGCGCTGGACGCTCGGCGGATGCACGGTGTCGCCGTTGACGAGAATCGCGCCCTCGCAGAGCGCCTCGCGCGTGAGCCACAGCGAGTAGGCGTTGTTCCACTCGAGCGCGCGATCGTTGTAGAGCAGCTCGACGGCGACGCCGTGGCGCTCCTCGAGCGCCGGGATGCGCTCGGCGATCCGCTCGGAGGCGAAGCCGGTGACGACGACGGCGCGCTCGAGCCCGGCCGCGCGCAGGTTGGCAAGCGCGCGGTCGAGGATCGTGCCCTCGCCGTCGACGGGCAGCAGCGTCTTCGGCAGCGCCTCGGTGAGCGCGCCGAGCCGGCGCCCGGGCCCAGCAGCGAGCACGACGCCGATCATTCGTCCTGGACGTCCTCGTCCTCGTAGGTGGCGACGCGCTCGGCCGCCACGAAGCGCAGCCAGCTGACGACGCTCTCGGCGACGAAGACGGGGCCGAGGACGACGATCGCGACGAGCAGGCCCGGACCGAGCGCGCCCGCGAGCGCGAGCGCCGAGGCGACGACGAGACGCCCGTCCCAGCCGCCGCCGGCCCACCGGACCCACGCGGGCGGCTCGAGGCGCTGGTGGCGCAGCCGGTAGACCGCGTCGTAGTGGTGGAACGCGAGCAGCGCGAGGAACGCGTAGCAGGCCGGCATCCAATCGCCGTCCGTGAGCGCGACGAGCTTGATGAAAGCGCCGTACTCGACCGCGCGCAGCACGGGCGGCGTGACCCAGGCGAAGCGGCCGGGCTCGGCGCGGCCCGACGCCGCGCCGGCCACCAGCACGAGGACGGCGACCGCGAGCGCGGCCGCGCCCGTCGTGAGCGCCGAGAGCGGCCACGCGAGCGCGACGACGAGCGGCAGCGCCCCGAGCAGCGTGAGCGGGACCTCGCCGAGCCGCAGCGCCGCGCCGACCGTGCGCCCGAGCCAGGCGGCGAGCGGCCCGTCGTCGCGGTAGACCTGCAGCGGCGTCATCGCGCCACCGATCGCATGACGCGCCCGCCGACGCTGTAGCACGCCGCGAAGCCGCCCCACGCCAGCAGCGCTATGAACGTCGTGCGCGGGGTGAAGAGCGCCGCGGTGATCGAGATCAGCGCGAAGCGCTCGCCGATCGGGAGCGCCACGATGCGCTTCGCCCAGCGCGTGGCCGGACGCTTCTCCAGGCGCGTGATGAAGCGCACGCCGGCGGCCGCGATCCCCCGCAGGCCGCGGCGCTCCGGCTCCGGCGGCTCGGCGCGCTCGGCGGGCCCGGGCAGCTCGCCCTCGGCGGCCTGCGCCTCGGCCTCGGTCTCGGCGGCCGCCGCCGGCGGGCCATCGCGCTCGTCGGGCTCGGCGAGATCGCGCAGCGGGAGTGCGGCGATCGCCTCGTGGCGGCCGGCCGCGTAGGAGAAGTCGACCATGTGGCGCGCGGTCTGCAGCGCGATCGCCGCGCACGCGAGCGTCCACACGTCGACGCCGAAGCCGCGCGTGGAACCGATGGCCAGGCCGGCGTAGACGAGGTACTCCTTGCCGCGGTCGAAGATCGAGTCCAGCCACGCGCCGAGCTTCGAGAACTGGCGGGTGTAGCGCGCGAGCTGCCCGTCGACGCAGTCCATCGTGAACGCGGCCTGCAGGAGCACCGCTCCCGCGATGAGCCCGGCCCGGCTTCCGATCGCGAAGGCCGCGGTCGCGCCCGCGCCGATCGCCATCGAGATCGTGGTGACGACGTTCGGCGTCCAGCCGCGGCGGGCCGCGAAGCGCGCGATGTACTTGGAGTACGGGCTGACGAAGTACGTCGTGAAGAAGCCGTCGGCGCCCTTGACCGCGGCGTCGAGGAGGACGGCGTCCTCGTCGAGCGCGGCCAGCTCGGCCTGCGCCTCGGCGAGCTCCTCGGGCGAGCGCGGCCGCGCGTAGAAGAAGTTGCGCAGGTAGCTGCTCGAGACGTGGACGCCCGAGCGCACGAGGCCGACGACGAGCATCGCGCCGGCGTCGTCGCGGGTCGCCCGCAGGCGCTCGGCGACGTCGGCCTCGTCGGCGGGGTCGAGCGGCGGATCGAGCGGGATCTCCTCGGGGTCGGGCCAGAGACCGGTCTGCGCCGCGCGGGCGAGCTGCCACCGGCGCCGGCGCCAGACGACGACCTTGCGCGCGAGCTCCTCCTCGAAACGCGCCCGCCCCGGTCCGTCGGCGAGCTCGGCAAGGCGTCCCGCGGCCTCCTCGAGCGTGGCCAGGTCGCGCCGGTCGACCTTGAGGAAGCCGAGGAAGAAGTGGCTCGGGCGGCGGATGCTGTGGAACGGCGAGCTCGCGCTCAGCATCCGCCCGCGCGCCGAGCGCGTGCGGTACGCCCAGCGCCCGCGCCGCCCGGATGTCGTGGCGAGCACCCCCGTCGTAACGCGCGGGTCGGCGAGCAGCCCCGCGAGCGCCTCGCGGTGGGCGAGGACGTCTGACCGCCCGACGATCAGGCGGTCGGAGGCGCGGCCGGCGACGTCGGCCGTGGCGCGCAGGTCGTCCGCGATGTCGGCGGCTACGATCACGTCGGCCGGCTGCGGCGCGCCCGCGGCCTCGCGGCCGACGGCGTCCGCCCACGCCGGGCGGGTGACGATCCAGACCCGCCGCACGCCCAGATCGGCGAGCTGTCCGAGTAGGCGGCCGAGGATCGTCGTGCCCTCGGCGTCGAGGCGCAGCAGCGCGGCCGGGCCGCCGCCCGCGTCGGCGGTCGTGGCGTAGAGCAGCGCGGACGCGCCCGCCCACGCGGCCGCGCGTCGGCGGGCGCCGGGTGCGCGGTCGACGGCCGCCGGGCGGCCGCTGTGCGCGGCGATGGACATCGCGGCTACGGTACCCGCGCTGCTTCGCGCTCGTCGGGCGCCGGGCGCTCGAGGAGGCCATCGATCAGCTCGTCCCACATGCGCCCGATGGCCTCGCCGTCGTAGCGGGCGGCGGTCGCCAGGGCGGCCTCGCCCATGCGCCGGCGCGCGGGCTCGTCGTCGATGAGCGCGATCAGCGCGGCGGCGAGCGCGTCGACGTCGCCGTTGGGCACGAGCAGGCCGCTGCGACCGTCGTCGATGATCTCCGACGGCCCGCGCGGGCAGTCGAAGCTGACGACCGGCAGGCCCTTGCTCATCGCCTCGACGATGACCATGCCGAAGCCCTCGAAGCGCGAGCTCAGGGCGAAGATCGACGCCCGCGACAGCTCGTGGCCGAGGCGCGAGCTCTGGCCCATGAGGAAGGCGTGATCGGAGAGGTCGCGGTCGAGGATCATCCGGCGCAGGTGCTCCCGCTGGCGGCCGCTGCCGAAGATCCGC
>DATNGY010000233.1:0-7413 GCA_035605735.1 Solirubrobacteraceae bacterium | reverse complement strand
GTGATGCCGCTGGCGCCGGCGGCGAAGAGCACGCCGATGAGCAGGGCATAGACGAGCCCGAGGAGCAGCATCGTTACGAGCATCCGGACCTGCAGGCCGGTATCGCGACCGAACGACTTGGGCTGGGCCATGGCTCTCATTCTAGGAAAGCGGCGTCAGCTTCTCGTCGGTTCCCTACAGATCGTCGGACGCGGCTGCAATCGCGCTTGCGCCCGCGGCGGCGGGCGCGGCTAGGATCGCGCGCCGCATGCGCCTCCGCGTCCTGCTCGCGGGCGCGATCCTCGCGCTGGCGCTCTGGGCGCTGTTGCCGGTGGTCTCCCAGGGCGCACCGGCGCCGGGCCGCCTGGGCGAGATCCAGAAGAAGATCCAGAGCACGCAAACCCAGATCGGCCGCCGCAAGGGGACCGAGCGCGTCCTGACGACGCAGATCAGCGCCTACTCGACGCGGATCGCACGCCTGCAGGCGCGCATCGACATGCTCCAGCGCCGCCAGACGGCCGCGCAGACCGACCTCGACCGCCAGCAGGGCAGGCTCTTCGGACTGCAGGACGGGCTGCGGCGCGAGCGCGCGCGGCTCGTGCGGTTGCGCGCCCGCCTCGGGCAGGCGCGCGCCGCCCTCGCCCAGCGGCTGGTGGAGCTCTACCAGGCCGACCAGCCCGACCTCGTGACCGTCGTGCTCTCGGCCCGCGGCTTCGCCGACCTCCTCGAGCGCGGGGAGTTCATGCGCCGCGTCTCGCAGCAGGACCAGCGGATCATCCGCCAGGTCGCCGACGCGAAGGCGCAGACCGCCGCGCTGGCGGCGCGGCTCGCCGTCCTCGAGCGCCGCCAGCGCCGGATCACCGATCTCGTCCAGCGGCGGCGCGACGAGATCGCGGGCGCCAAGCGCGGGCTCGTCGGTGCGCGCTCGAGCCTCGACCGGGCGCGCGGCGGCCGCCGCGCCATCCTCGCGCGCGTGCAGGGCTCGCGGCACCGCCTCGAGGGCTCGCTCTCCTCGCTGAAGGTCGAGCAGGCGAAGATCCAGCGCACGCTGCTCGCCGCCCAGGGCGGCGCGGCCGGCCCGATCCGCCACGGGTCGGGCGCGATGATCTGGCCCGTCAACGGCCCGGTCACGTCCCCGTTCTGCGAGCCGCGGCCGTGGGAGCGCTGCCATCCGGGCATCGACATCGGCGTCGCCTCCGGAACGCCGATCCGCGCCGCGGCCGCCGGCCGGGTCGCCCTGCAGCAGTCCGAGGCGTCCTCGGGCGGATACGGGAACTTCGAGTGCATCCAGCACACCGGGTCGCTCTCGACGTGCTACGCGCACCAGCAGCGCTTCGCGGTCCGGCTCGGGCAGTCGGTCGCGCAGGGGCAGGTCATCGGCTACTCCGACTGCACGGGGCGATGCTTCGGCCCGCACCTGCACTTCGAGGTGCGCATCAACGGGGCAGTGACGAATCCGTTGAACTACCTGTGAGACCCTGAAGGGGTCGATGCAGCCCGAGATCGACCTCCTCGGCTTCCCGCTCAAGACCTTCGGCCTCATGCTCGCGCTCGCCTTCCTGGCGTGCGGGCTGGTGGCGGCGCGGCGGCTGGAGGAGCTCGGCCGTCCGCGCGACTGGGCCTACGAGATGATCTTCGCGGCGCTCGTCGGCGGCCTCGTCGGCTCGCGGCTCTACTGGGTCATCCAGCACTGGTCGACGGCGAAGGACGACCTCGTGGGCAACCTCTTCGGCGGCACCGGGCTCGTCTTCTACGGCGGCGTGATCGGCGGCGCGCTGTGCGTGCTCGGCTGGGCGTGGTGGCGGGGCGTCCTCGACCTCTACACGGTCGACGTCGCGGCGGTCCCGCTCGCGATCGGCTACGCGATCGGGCGCATCGGCTGCCAGCTCTCGGGCGACGGGGACTACGGCAAGGCCTGGGACGGGCCGTGGGCGATGGCCTACCCCCACGGCACCGTGCCGACGACGCAGACGGTGCACCCGACGCCGATCTACGAGACCGTGACGATGGGCCTCGTCGCCTGGGGGCTCTGGCGGCTGCGCGACGCGGTCCGCCCCGGCGCGCTGTTCGCGCTCTGGCTCGTGTGCGCCGGCGTCGAGCGCTTCCTCGTCGAGTTCATCCGCCGCAATCCCACCGGCGCGCTGGGCCTCACGACCCCGCAGTGGGAGAGCGCGGCGATGATCGTCGGCGGCGGGCTCTGGCTCGCCGTGATGGCGCGGCGCGGCGGCGTTCGGGTCGCGCGCGCGACCGGCGTCGCGCGACCGCTGGCGGCGTAGCGCGGTTCGCGTTACCCTCGCTCGCGAGGGGGGATGGCCACCGCGGACCGCGATGAGCGCAGCGGGGTTTGGGCCGGCGCGGCGAGCACCGGCACGCTCCTCGTTGCGGTCGTCGTCCTGAGCTTCGCCGCGGCGGCTGTCGTGGCCTACACGCGCCTGGCCTCAAACGGCGGCAACCTCGAGCTTCCACGCCTGGAGCGCGAGCCCGCGGGCCGCTCGCAGCTGCCGGCGGCGCGCTCGCCGCGGTCGCGACCGCGACCGCGCCCGGTGAGCGCGGGCGCCGCGAACGTCGCGTCCGCCGCCCCGCGCGTCGTCCCCGCCGCGCCCGCCCCGCCCGTGCTCGCGCGGCGCCCGGCGCTGGCGTCGCGGCGCGCGACGCCGGCCCGTCCTCGCGCGCCGCGTCGGATGCCGGCCGTCGTCGCCGCGCCGATGGCCGCGCCCGCGGCGCGCACGCCCGCGGCGCCGGTGCGGTCGCCGCCGCGCCGGACGACGCACCGGCCGGCGACGCCCGATCCCGCTCCGGCGCCGCCCGCCGCCGCGCCGACCACACCGCCGCCGGCCGACGAGCCCGCGCCGATCGCGGAGGCGCCGGCGCCCACCGCGGACGAGGTCCCGCGCGCCGGCCCGTAAACACGAATTAACGAAATCGGCGAATCGCGCCGCTACCGTCGTGGAAGCCCGTCTCCGACCGGCGGTCGAGCGACGTGGCCGTCGATCCGTGCCACCGGCACATGGCGCCGCCCCGGCCGGCGCGCCACGCTGGACCCCCGACCACCAGCCGAGGAGCCCGACCCGTGCCCGTTCCCGATCGCTGCCTGCTGCTGACCGGCGCCACCGGCTTCGTCGGCATGGAGGTCCTCGCGCGCCTCGTGGAGCACACGGACCACCACGTGGCGTGCCTCGTGCGCGCGCGCGACGACGCGGACGCCGAGGCGCGGCTGCGCGTCGTCCGCGAGGCCGTCTTCGGAGACCGCGAGGCCAACGCGGCGCGCATGACCGCCCTGGCCGGCGATCTGACGCAGCCGCGGCTCGGGCTCGGCGAGCGCCACGACGCCGTCGCCGCGCGCGTGCGCTCGATCGTCCACTCCGCGGCGTCGGTCGCCTTCGACCTGCCGCTCGACGACGCCCGTGCCATCAACGTCACCGGGACCGAGCGGGTCCTGGCCCTGGCCGCCGCGGCCGGCGGCCTCGAGCGCCTCACGTACGTCTCGACGGCGTACGTGGCCGGCGAGCGTCGCGGGACGGCGCGCGAGGACCACCTCGATCCGGACGCGCGCTTCCGCAACGCCTACGAGCGCTCGAAGGCCGAGGCCGAGGCGCGCGTCGCCGCCCACCGCGGCGAGCTGCCGGTGACGGTCGTGCGCCCGAGCATCGTCGTCGGCGAGAGCACGACCGGCTGGACGGCCGCGTTCAACGTCCTCTACCCGCCGCTGCGGGCCTTCGCGGCCGGCGCCTACCCGGTCCTGCCCGCGCGCCGGCGCGCGCCGGTCGACGTCGTGCCCGTCGACTTCGTGGCCGACGCGATCTGCGCGCTTCACGAGCACCCCGAGGCGGCCGGCGGGACCTTCCACGCCGTGGCCGGCCGGGCGGCCTCGAGCGTGGGCGAGCTCGTCGCAATGGGCGCGCGGCGCTTCGGACAGCGCGGCCCTCGGCTGGTGCCCCCGCGCGTGTATCGCGGCGTGGTCGCGCCGCTCGTCCGCCGCCGCGGCGCGAGCAGCGTGCGCCGGGTGCTCGACCGCAGCGCGATCTACTTCCCGTACTTCTCGATGCGCGTGCGCTTCGACGATGCCCGGGCGCGCTCGCTGCTCGAGCCGCTCGGCATCGCGCCGCCCCCGCTGCGCGAGTACTTCGACCGCCTCGTCGACTTCGCGGAGGCCGCACGCTGGGGGCGCCGGCCGCTCGGCCGCGCCGGCGCGGCGGCCGCAAGTCCCGCGACGGACGCGCGGCGCCCGGCGCACGCGGCGCGCGGGCGCGCCGTGCGGCTTCCGGCGGGTTAGCCCGTCGCGCACGCGCGCGCGAGGAAGCGCACGGACAGCGCGAGCAGCTCGGGGTCGTGCTGGACGGAGCGGTGGTGGCCGCCCGGGACGACGACGAGGCGGCTCCCCGGCGCCGCGGCGTGGAGCGCGCGCGAGTGCTCGACCGGCACGGTCTCGTCGCCCTCGGCGTGCAGGAGCAGGAGCCGCTCGCCGAGCGCGGCCGCGTCGGCCTGGAGGTCGGCGGCCGCGAGCAGCGCCTCGAGCCCGGCCCGGTCGACGCGGAAGCCGAAGCGCCGGGGCGTGCGCAGCCCGCGCGCGAGCTGCTCGGCGCTCGGCGGGCAGATGGCCACGACCGCGGCGGCGCGCAGCCGCGCTCCGGCCCGGAGCGCGACGAACCCGCCGAGGCTCGAGCCGCGCAGGGCGAGCGGGCCGGCGGGGAGGAGCGCCGCCATCGCTGCGACGTCGTTGAGCACGCCGGCGCCGAGCGCGCCCGCGCTCGCGCCGTGGCCGCGCTGGTCGTAGGCGACGACCGCCAGGCGGGCGGCGCGCAGTGCGCGCGCCGCGTCGAAGTGGTTCTCCTTGCGCGAGTCCGCGCCGTGCACGAGGACGACGCCGCCGGCGGCCTGCGCGCGCGGCAGGAACAGCGCGTAGGCGAGGCCGTCGCGCGTCCCGGTCCGCGTGGGCGGCTCGACCTCGACGGTGCGCACCTCTGAGAACATACGCGCCCGCCCATGGCCGCCGCCCAGGATCTGAGCCCCGTCTTCCCGCTCGGGAGCCACAGGACGCGGCAGGGGCGGCTCGTCGTGGGCGGCTGCGACGCGGTCGAGCTCGCGCGCGAGTTCGGCACGCCGGCCTACGTCGTCGCGGTCGACGACGTGCGCGCGCGCGCTCGCGCGTTCGTCGAGGCGTTCGCGGCCCGCACGGACCGCTTCGAGGTCCACTTCGCCGCCAAGGCGTTCCCGTGCGTCGGGGTGCTCGCGCTCCTGGCCGCGGAGGGGCTCGCGTGCGACGTCGCGGGCGGCGGCGAGCTCGCGGCCGCGCTGCGGGCCGGCTTCGACCCGGCCAGGATCCACCTCCACGGCAACGCGAAGTCCGAGCGCGAGCTCGCCGAGGCCGTCGCCGCGGGCGTCGGTCACGTAGTGCTCGACAACCTCGAGGACGTCGAGCGCCTCGAGGCGCTCCTGCCCGGCGACGTCGTCCAGGGCGTCCAGATCCGGATCGCCCCGGGCGTGACCGCGGCGACCCACCCGGCGATCTCGACCGGCGGCCCGAACACGAAGTTCGGCTTCAACCTCAGCGCGGCGCCCGTGGCCATCGCCCGCATCGAGGCCTCGCCGAAGCTGGCGCTCGAGGGGCTCCACGTCCACATCGGCTCGCAGATCCTCGAGCTCGAGCCGTTCCGCGACGTGGTCGCCGCGCTCACCCGGCTCGGGCGCTTCAACTCGGTCAACCTCGGCGGCGGTCTCGGGGCCGCGTACGTCGAGGGCGATCGGCCGCCAACGATCGAGGAGTACGTCGAGGCCAAGGTGGCGGCGGTCCGCGAGCTCATGGGCGAGGACGTGCGCATCCTCGACGAGCCGGGTCGCGCGCTCGTGGCCAACTCGACCGTGACGCTCTACTCGGTCGAGTCGGTCAAGCACAACGTCGACACCTACGTCGCCGTCGACGGCGGCATGTCCGACAACCTGCGGCCGATGCTCTACGGCGCGCGCTACGAGGTCCACCTCGCCGACCGGACCGGCTCGGGGACGCGCTGCCACCTCGTGGGCAAGCACTGCGAGTCGGGCGACGTCATCGCCTACGACGTCGAGCTCGCCGACCCGCGCCCGGGCGACGTGGTCGTCACGCCGGCGACCGGCGCCTACGGGTTCTCGATGAGCAACTCCTACAACGGCGCTCTGCGCGCGCCCGTCGTGCTCGTCTCCGACGGCCGCGCGCGGCTCGCCGTTCGCCGGGAGACCTACGAGGACCAGCTTGCCCGCGACGTTTAGGGTCGGGCTCCTAGGGCACGGCACGGTCGGCTCGGCGTTCGCCCGGCTCCTGGCCGAGCGCGCCGGCGAGATCGAGGCCCTCACCGGCCTGCGGCCCGAGCTCAGCGGCGTGCTCACGCGCTCGCGCGGCGACTTCGACGACATCGTCGGGCGCTCGCAGCTCGTGGTCGAGCTCATGGGCGGGCTCGACCCCGCGCGCGGCTACGTGCTGGCGGCGATGGCGGCGGGCCGCCACGTGGTCACCGCCAACAAGCAGCTGCTGTCCCGCCATGGCGAGGAGCTCTGGGCGGCCGCGCGCGAGCACGGCGTGCAGCTGCGCTTCGAGGCCGCGGTCGCCGGCGTCGTGCCCGTCGTCCGCGTGCTCCAGGAGTCGCTCGCGGGCGCCCACGTCGACCGCATCCACGGGATCGTCAACGGCACCACGAACTTCATCCTCTCGCGGATGGCCGAGACCGGCGCGACCTACGCCGAGGCGCTGGCCGAGGCCCAGCGGCTCGGCTACGCGGAGGCCGACCCGACCTCGGACATCGACGGGTTCGACGCCGCGGCGAAGGCGGCGATCCTGGCCGGACTGGCGTTCCACACCAGGGTCACCGCCGCCGACGTGCACCGGGAGGGCATCGCCGGGGTGACCGCCGCCGACGTGGCTTCGGCGAGGGCGATGGGCTGCACGGTGAAGCTGCTGGCGATCTGCGACCGGGACCTGGCCGACGGCTCGGTCGGGATCCGCGTACACCCGGCGATGATTCCGCGCACGCACCCGCTGGCCGGGGTCGGCGACGCGTTCAACGCCGTGTACGTCGAGGCCGACGCCGCGGGGCAGCTGATGTTCTACGGCCGGGGCGCCGGCGGGGCACCGACCGCGTCGGCCGTGCTCGGCGACGTGGTGGCGGTGGCCCGCAACCGGCTGTCCGGCGGCCGCGGCGCCGGCGAGTCGGCCTACGCCGACCTGCGGGTGCGATCGGTGGGGGAGAGCGCCACCCGCTACCACATCTCGCTCGACGTGCTCGACCGGCCCGGCGTGCTCGCCGCGGTCGCGCAGGCCTTCGCGGCGCACGAGGTGAGCATCTCGACCGTGCGCCAGGCCGGCCGCGGCGACGACGCGACGCTGGTGCTGGTCACCCACACCGCGCCCGACGCCGCCCTGGCCGCCACCGTCGACGACCTGCGCTCGCTGGCCGCCGTTCGCGA
>DATNGY010000232.1:0-3760 GCA_035605735.1 Solirubrobacteraceae bacterium | reverse complement strand
GCCCCCGGACGCCGAGGAGTTCGAGGGCGAGGCCGTCGACGTCGTCGGCGCGCCGCCCGTCCGCTCCGAGGACGGCGAGTAGTGGGCGAGCTCGGCGGCTTCTTGAAGATCGAGCGCCACGGGGTCCCGTACGCCGACGCGGTGGCGCGCGTGGAGGGCGAGCGGGCTTACCGCGAGTTCCTCGTCCGCCGCTCCGACGAGGAGCTCTCCGCGCAGGGCGCGCGTTGCATGGAGTGCGGCGTGCCGTTCTGCCACAACGGCTGCCCGCTGGGCAACTTGATCCCCGACTGGAACGACCTCGTCTACCGCGGGCGCTGGCGCGACGCGATCCGCCAGCTGCACGCGACCAACAACTTCCCCGAGTTCACGGGCCGGCTGTGCCCGGCGCCGTGCGAGGCCTCGTGCGTGCTCGAGATCCGCGAGGGCGACGCGGTGACGATCAAGCAGATCGAGAACGCGATCATCGACCGGGCGTGGGAGGAGGGCTGGGTCGCGCCGTCGCCCCCGCGGCGCGAGAGCGGCCGCTCCGTCGCCGTCGTCGGAGCCGGCCCCGCCGGCATGGCCGCCGCCCAGCAGCTGCGCCGCGCCGGTCACAGCGTCGTGCTCTTCGAGCGCGACGAGGCCGCCGGCGGCCTCGTGCGCTTCGGCGTCCCCGACTTCAAGATCGAGAAGCGCCTCGTGGAGCGCCGCGTCCAGCAGCTCGCCGCCGAGGGCGTCGAGGTGCGCCTCGGCGTCGACGTCGGCGTCGACGTCGGGGCCGGCGAGCTGCGCGAGGGCTTCGACGCGGTCGTGCTCAGCACGGGCTCCCGCGTACCTCGCGACCTCCCGGTCCCCGGTCGCGAGCTCGACGGCGTGCACTTCGCGATGGACTACCTGTACGTGCGCAACCGCTGGGTCGCGGATGGCTGCCCGCCCGCCCACACGTCGATCAGCGCCGCCGGCAAGCACGTGGTCGTGGTCGGCGGCGGCGACACCGGCGCCGACTGCGTCGGCAACGCGATCCGCGAGGGCGCGGCGAGCATCACGCAACTCGAGCTGTTGCCGGAGCCACCGGCCTCGCGCCCCGACGAGCGCACGCCGTGGCCGCTGTGGCCCGCGAAGTTCCGGCTCTCCTACGCGATGGAGGAGACGCGGGCGCTTCAGCGCGGTGAGCAGGACTTCTCGATCACGACGACACACTTCAGCGGCGAGGACGGCCGCGTGCGCGCCCAGCACGTCGCGCAGGCCGAGGCCGCGCCGCCGTTCGCGCCGGTGCCCGGCACCGAGCAGCCGCTCCCGGCCGACCTCGTGCTCCTGGCCATGGGCTTCCTGCACCCCGAGCCGCAGCTGCTCGAGGCCCTCGGGGTCGAGCGCGACGCGCGCGGCAACGCCAAGGCCCCGACCTACGCCACGTCGGTCGACGGCGTCTTCGCCGCCGGCGACGCGCGCCGCGGTCAGTCGCTCATCGTCTGGGCCATCAACGAGGGCCGCCAGTGCGCGCGCATGGTCGACCGCTACCTCCACGGGCTCGACCACACGCGCCCCGAGCCCGTCCTCGTCGGCGCGACCGACGCCGACGAGGGGCCCGAGGGTCCGCCGTCGCACGCCGACGGCGCCGTGTAGGCGTTCAGCCCCGCCTGACGGCCTGCAGCGTGTAGCTGTGCGCAAGGCGCCACGGCCGGTCCGCCAGGCGCCACTCGCCGCCTCCCACACGGTCGGCTCCGCGCGCTCGAAGTAGTTCACGCTCGGAAGTCGCTCATGGGCCGCGAGTAGGGCGGCGCGTGCATCTGGACTCCGGTCTAGGTCCCACGGTCAGTAGGGGCGGCTACCGTCCGCGCCCGTTCGTGACCACCCTGAGGAGGAGACTTTCGTTGACCGATCGGTATTCGCGCCTGGCGCCGTTGAGCGGCCTCGCGTTCTTCGTCCTGTTCATCTTGGCACTGCTAGTGCTCGGCGGCTCGACGCCGGACAGCGACGCGAGCCCCGCCAAGGTCGTGCACTTCTACACCGTGCACCGCGGAACGCAGCAGGCCGCGGCGCTCGTACTGGCGCTGGCATGCGTCTTCCTGCTGTGGTTCGTGACCGTCCTGCGAGAGGAGCTTCGCGAGCGCGGCAGCGAGCGCCTCGCGACGGCGACGCTCGCGGGGGGCATCGTCATGTCGACGGGCTTCCTCGTCATGGCCGCCGCCCACTTCGGGCTCGCGGACACGGCGCACAAGCTCCAGCCCGCCGCCGCCCAGGCGCTCAACGCCTTCGACGGAGGCACGTTCCTGGTCTCCTTCGCAGGGACGTTCTTCGTCGCGGTCTCGCTCACGGTCGCAGTGTTCAGGCTGGGCCTGCTGCCCCGGACCTTCGGCTACATCTCGGCGCTCTTCGCCGTGGCCATGCTGACTCCGATCGGATGGATCGCATGGCTGCTGATGAGCCTGTGGATCGCCGCGGCCGGCGTCGTGCTATCGCTGCGGCGGACGCGCGCGGCGACGGCGTCGGCGGGGCCGAACGAGCCCGCGGCGGCGGTGGCCTGAACGACTGAGCAGCAGCGCCCGCGCTCAGGCTGGGGCGTCGGCGACCCGCGGCCGGCGCAGGCGCCGGCGCTCGCGCGGCCGGCCGCGCTGCGTGTGGCGCGCGTGCTCGACCAGGAGGAACAGCAGCTCGCCGCTCGGGCGGAAGGGGTCGGCCACCGCGTGGTAGTCGTCGAGCGAGAGCGCCGCCCATGGCTCGCCCGCGACCTCGGCGACGATGAGCTCGCCGCTCGGCGCCCGGCTCGAGTCCAGCCGCGCGAGCCGGGCGATCGCCTCGGCGTCGGCCGGCCCCGCCGACCGGATCGTCACGCGCGGCGGGCCGTCGCCCGCCCTCGCCGGGGTCGATTCCTTGCGTCGCAGCAGTCCAGTCATCGTCACAGCTCGCTTCCGTATCGGATGACCACATGGTCGCGCGCCAGCGGCGTTCGCACATCGGAAGAACCACCACTTTTCGGGTGCGGCCACCCTCACGCGGCCGCCGGAATGCCTTAGCTGCGGCGCGGTGGGCTACCGGGCGGGCGCGAGCACGAGCCGGAACTCGAGCCGCCCGTGATCGCGGACCGTGACGATCCCGGCGACGCTCGGCGGCCTGATCGCGAAGTCCGCGAACCGGATCGGGGCGCTGCCCACGAGCTCGAGGCGGTCGCCGGCCAGGCGCTGGCCGCGAACCGCGACCGCGACCGCGGTCCGGCGGCCATGGAGCTCGAGCGTGCCCGTCGCGCGCCGGGCGCCGACCGACAGGGCGACCGTGCGCGCGAGCGTGAAGCGCGCGGTCGGATAGCGGTCGGTCTCGATGCCGCGGTAGCGAAGCGCGTCGTCGCGGCGCGCCTCGTCGCTGCGCAGCGAGCGCAGGTCGGCGCGCAGGCTCGCGCTGCGGACGCGGTTCCCCGTCACGGCGACGGACCCGGCGACCGCGCTCGTGCGACCGACCGCGGTGCGCACGCCGACGCCGAGGTACGCCTCGTTCACCCGGTAGCCGACGAACGTCCCCCGGTTGCGACCGGCCGCCAGCGCCCCGAGGCCGAGCCGGCGTCCGCGCGCTCGGACAGCCGCGGTGGCGGGGGCGGATCGTCGCCGGTGAGCGCGAGCACCGCGTAGCCGGCGCCGACCGCGACGACGGCGGCCGCCGCGACTGCGAGCGCGATCCTGCTCGCGCGACGGCCCACTACGGCGCGCGGCCGCTACGCGGGAACCGGGCGGCCGTTGGCCGTGAGCGCCACATCGATGTTGCCGCGGGTCGCGTTCGAGTACGGGCAGAC
>DATNGY010000231.1:0-2548 GCA_035605735.1 Solirubrobacteraceae bacterium | reverse complement strand
CGCGCCACGCGAGCGGTGCGAGATGACGGCGTGCATGGCCTCGGCGACGACGACGGAGCGCTCGGGCTCCTCGTAGATGCCGGTCAGCAGCGCGGGCAGCTTGTCGGCCGTCATGAACAGCGAGTAGGACTCGTGGTCGGTGCGGTGGATCGACATGCCGACGCAGTGGAAGAGCGCCCCCGCGGCGATCACGACCTCCGCGTCGCGCTCGGTCATCCCGTGCTCGGCGACCATCGCCGGGCGCACGCCGCGGCGGAAGAGCAGGCGCGCGAGGCGCAGCGCGATGTTCGTGACGATCTGGATGTGGACCCACGAGTGGTCGGTGAGCGACAGCCGCTGCGCGTTGATCCCGGCCATGTGCCACCACGCCTTGACCTGGGGGTCGGCGTTGACGGCGTCGAGGAGCTGCTCGAGGCGGCGGTTGCCGCGCGTGGGCGCGCGGATGCGGACGTCGGCGATCGCCTCGGCGGGCAGCATGGCCCGTGACGGTAGCCCTCGGCGTCGTCCGGCAGCCGGTAGCCGACTACGCCGAGCCGAGTATCCCGAGCCGCTGGGCGGCCACGCTGGCCTCGCCACGCGTGCTGGCGCCGAGCTTGCGCAGCACCGCAGAGACGTGGTGATCGACCGTCTTCTCGGACACGACGAGCCGCTGCGCGATCTGGGCGTTGCGCAGGCCCTGCGCGACCAAGCTCACGACCTCGAGCTCGCGTGGCGTGAGGCCGGCCGGGTTCTCGCGCGTCCGCGGCCGCGGCCCTCGCGGCAGCCCGCGGACGCCCCGCTCGCGCAGGCGCCGCATGACGATCGCCGCCGCCGGGCGCGCCCCCAGCGCCTGGAGCTCGTCCAGGGCCTCGCGCAGCGCGCCCGGGTCGTCGCCGTCCGCAAGCGCGAGCGCGGCCTCGTAGCGACAGCCGAGCTGCCGCCACCGCCGCGCGGCTTCCGCCCACTCGCCTGCGAGCGACAGCGCGAACGGCTCGGCGGTCGCGCCGGGCGCAAGCTCTTCGCGCACGCCGGCGCGCCGCCGCCAGCACGCCAGCTCTCCCGCAAGCCACGGCGCCTGACGGTCGAGCGCGAGCGCGAGCGCTGCGTCGGTCTCGCGCTCGACCGTCGCATCGTCGGGGGTGAGCCACGCCGCCTCGGCGCGGGCCGCCGCGTTCGTCGCGATGCGGTCGATCTCTCCCGTCGCCTGCGCGAGGGCGCGTTCCTCGGCGATTGGCCCGGACCACTCCGGGTCGCCGCGGCGAGCCCTGACGAGCCCGAGCGCGGTCAGCGCCGACCCCCGCGGAAATGGGGCGCTCCGCGGGTCGCGCACGACGAGCGCGGCGGCGTCGGCGGCGTCGTCCCAGCGATCGCGGTGAAGTTCCATGCGAGCGCGCCAGGCGAGCAGGTACAACCGCCACGTGTCCAGCCCGCGTTGGAGGCAGTACTCGAGTCCAGGCTCGAGGTACGCGTCGGCGACGCCGAACCTGCGCTGTCGTACCGCACAGAGCACGATGCTCGCGAAGGCCCTGCCCGCCTGATCCTCGAGCCCGTGCCTGCGCGAGAGCTCGAGCGCGCGTTCCAACCTGTCCAGCCCGTCGGCGGAGCCGCCCTGGAACTGGGCCATGCCGACCGTCGTGAGGGCGTACACGAGCGCCTCGGAGTCGTCGAGGCGTTCCGCGAGCTCGAGCGCGCGATCGCCCCAGGCGATCGCGGCGTCGCGATCCTCGACGACCATGCGCCGTTGCGAGACGTTGGCGAGCGCCATCGCCAGCTCGTGCCCGGGCGCGAGCCGCTCGAGCAGCTCGACGGCCTGCAGAGCGAGCGCCTCGCCGTCCCGCACGCGTCCCACGAAGAACAGCAGCCGCGACAGCGTCCGCAGCGCGTCTCCCTCGCCGAGCCGATCGCCCATCCGCCGGCGGCACGCGAGCACCTCCTCCTGCGCCTCGATCGCCGCATCCAGCTGGTCCGTCAGCCAGCACTCGGTCACGCGCCCCCGCAGCAGCTGGGCGCGCGTCTCGAGCGGCAGCGCGCCGGCGAACCGCAGCGCGCGCGCGTACTGCGCCGCGGCCTCGCGGTGCGCTCCGCGGCGGGCGGCGCCTTCCGCCGCATGCGGAGCCCAGCGGAGCACCGCGTCGCGGTCGTCGGCGCCATCCGCGTGATGGGCCAGGCGGGCCGGGTCCGGCGTCTCGGCGTCGCGGGCCTCGAGGGCCGCCAGCACGGCGCCGTGCAGCGCGATCCTGCGATGCGGCGAGATCGCCTCCTCGATCGCCAGGCGCGCCAGCTCGTGCCGGAAGGCCACGCGCCCCCGCCGCTGGATCAGCATCCCCGAATCCAGGCACTCGTCGAGCGCGTCGACATGGTCGCCCGCCGCTGCGGTCACCAACCACGGCTCGACAGGCCCGGTCACCACCGCGACGGCTTCGAGAAGCCGGCGCGCCGGACGTGACAGGCCGGCCGCGCGTGCGAAGACCGCGTCGCGGACCGTGGGCGGGATCTGCGCGCCTCCCGCCGCCAGCACCTCGGTGACGTAGAACGGGTTGCCGCCGGTGCGCCGGTACAGCTCCTCGCC
>DATNGY010000230.1:0-3430 GCA_035605735.1 Solirubrobacteraceae bacterium | reverse complement strand
CCAGCGCGAGCTCGCCGAGGAGATCGGCAAGGGCGCCGAGCGGTGGGAGCCGATCACCGCGTACGTCTCGAGCGCCGGGATCATGGACGAGACGATCCACCTCTTCCACGCGTTCGGCCTCAGCGACCGCCGCGCCGACGTCGAGGAGAACGAGCGCATCGAGGTCGTGCGCTGGCCGCTCGCCGACCTCGACGGGGCGATCGCCGCCACGCGCGACGCGAAGACGCTCATCGCGCTGCTCTGGCTGAAGACCCGTTAGCCGCACGCGCCCTTGCACCGGGGGGAGGCGTGCCGCGGGGCGCGAAGTCCCGTGGCGATGGCCGTCGAGCCGACGATCGCCGAGCCCCGCGCCTTCGAGGACGACCTCCTCGACTTCCTCGCCTACCTCGAGTTCGAGCGTGGCCTCTCGCGCAACACGCTCGAGGCCTACCGCTCGGATCTGCTGCAGTACGGCGCCTTCCTGCGCGGTCGCGGCGTCGACGCGCGCGCCGCGCAGCACCGCGACCTCGCGGCCTTCCTGACCGAGCTCGCGACCGGCGCCGAGGACCGCCCGCCGGCCGCCTCGGCGACGCTGCAGCGCAAGGCGGCGTGCCTGCGCTCGTTCTACCGCCACCTGCGCCGCGAGGCGATCATCGAGCACGACCCGACGGCCGAGCTGCGAGCCCCGCGCAAGAGCCAGCGCCTGCCACAGGTGCTCTCCCGCGACGACGTCGCGCGGCTGCTCGCGGCGCCCCGCGGCACGGCGCCCGCCGCGCTGCGCGATCGCGCCCTGCTCGAGCTCATGTACGCGTGCGGCCTGCGCGCATCGGAGGCGGTCGACCTCGAGGTCCGCGACGTCGACCTGCGGGCGGGGGTGCTGCGCGCGCGCGGCAAGGGCTCCAAGGAGCGGATGGTTCCCGTGGGACGCGAGGCGCTCGGCGCCGTGCGCGCCTACCTCGCCCACGGGCGCCCGGCGCTCGTCGGGCTCGGCGAGGAGCGCCGGCTCTTCGTCAACCAGCGCGGGACCGGCCTGACGCGCCAGGGGCTCTACAAGATCGTCCGGCGCCACGCGCGGACGGCGGGGCTCGAAAACCGCATGAGCCCGCACACGCTGCGCCACACGTTCGCGACGCACCTGCTCGCCGGCGGCTGCGATCTGCGCTCGCTGCAGGAGATGCTCGGCCACGCCGACATCGCCACGACGCAGATCTACACGCACCTCTCGGCCGAGCGCCTCAAGGACGCCTACTTCGCGGCCCACCCGCGCGCGCACGCCTCGTAGCCTGGAGGGCGTGCCCGAGCTCCCCGAGGTCGAGACGCTCCGCCGCCAGCTCGCCCCCCGCCTGGAGGGACGCCGGCTCGACGCGCTCGCGATCCACGACGCGCGCTGGTGTGCGCCGCTCGCGCCCGCGGTCGTCGTCGACGCGCTCCACGGGCGCCGCCTGGAGGCGCTCGGGCGGCGCGGGAAGTACCTCGTCTGGGAGCTCGAGGACGAGGCGTTCCTGCTCATGCACCTGCGCATGACGGGGACGCTGCTCCTCGATCCGGCCGGCGAGCCGCCCTACGAGCGCGTGCGCTTCACGTTCGACGCGGGCGCCCACGAGCTGTGCTTCTGCGACCCGCGCCGCTTCGGGACCGGCGAGCTCGCGCTCGGCGCGCCCGCGCTCGAGGCGTTCCTGGCGCTGCGCCTCGGCGTCGAGCCGCTCTCCGGACAGCTCGACGCCGCGGCGCTGCGCCGGCGCGCGCGCGGCCGGCGCGCGCCCGTCAAGGCGTTCCTGCTCGACCAGCGCAACGTCGCCGGCGTGGGCAACATCTACGCCGACGAGGCCCTCTTCCGCGCAGGCGTGCACCCGCTGCGCCCGGCCGGGGCGCTGACGCGCGTTCAATGGGACGCGGTCGCGCGCGGCGTGCGCGAGGCGCTGGTCGCCGGCCTGGCCGCGGGCGGCGCGAGCATCGACGACTTCCGGCACGCCGACGGCGACCGCGGGGCCTTCCAGGACGAGTTCCTCGTCCACCGCCGCGCCGGCGAGCCCTGCCCGGTCTGCGGCTGCCCCATCGTCAAGCTCGTGGCCGCCGGGCGCGGCACCTACGCGTGCGAGCGCTGCCAGCCGCGGCCGCGGCGCCGGCGCAGGGTGGCGCCGGCGTGACCGAGCGCTTCGCGCCGCGCCTGGCCGGCGGCGTCGTGCGCGCGCCGTCCTCCGAGCTCACGCTCGTGGAGTGGGGTCATCCCGGCGGCCCGGAGCCTCCGCACTGGATCGCGCCGCTCCACGTCCACCACGACGACGACGAGGCCTGGTACGTGGTCGAGGGCGCGCTGTGCGTGCGCCTCGGCGACGAGACGCTGGAGGTGCCGGCGGGCGGAGCGGTCCTCGCGCCGCGCGGCACGCCGCACGCCTACGGGAACGCGACGGAAGCGCCGGCGCGCTACGTCCTCGTCGCGACGCCGCGGATCTTCGACCTCATCGAGGCGCTCCACTCGCCCGGCGCGCGCGACTACGCGGCCATCTTCCGGGCGCACCGCAGCGAGCTGCTCGGTTAGGGGGTCGCGGGGGCCAGCTCGCGCAGGCGGCCCGTCATGTCGGCGCGGACGACCTCCTGGAACCCGCCGATGAGCTCGCCGTCGACCACGACCTGGGGGAAGCTCAGCATCCCGGTCTCCTGCGCCAAGCGCGCGCGTCCAGCCGGGTCCTTTGACAGATTGATCTCCTCGAAGGCGAGCCCGCGCCGACTGAGCAGCTCCTTGGCCCGAGTGCAGAAGGAGCACGGGTCAGTCGAGTACACGATGATCTTCGCCATTACTTCACTAAGTGTAGCTTTGAGGGACCGTTGCCCGGGCCGGTGAAGCTCGAGGCGATCGTCCTGCGCTCGCTGCGCTACGGCGAGGCCGACCGTATCCTGCACCTCTACACGGTGCAGCGCGGGCGCATCGGGGCGATCGCCAAGGGCGTGCGCCGCGCGCGCAGCCGCTTCGGCGGGCGCCTCGAGCCGTTCTTCCGGCTGCGGCTCGTCCTCCACGAGGGGCGCTCGGAGCTCCTGACCGTCACGGGCGCGGAGACCGTCGCCGCCCACCCGCGCCTGCGTGAGGACGCGCGGGCGCTCGACAGCGCCGGCCGCGCGTGCGACGCGGTCGCCCGCCTCTTCGACACGAGCGAGCCGCACCCGGGCGTCTTCAACCTGCTCGCCCACGAGCTCGCGCTCCTCGACGTCGATCCGGGACAGGCGACGCTCGCCAACCAGCTCGCGTTCCGCCTCAAGCTCCTCGTCGCCGCGGGCCTCGCGCCGCAGCTAGGCGCCTGCGCGGGCTGCGGCGAGCGCGAGCACCTGAGCGCCTTCTCGGGCGCCGCCGGCGGGGTCGTCTGCGACGCGTGCGAGGCGGGCAGCTTCCCGCTCTCGGCCGACGCCCATGGCTTCATGACCGCGGCGCTCGCCGCGCCGCTCGCGCGCGCGCCCC
>DATNGY010000229.1:0-2003 GCA_035605735.1 Solirubrobacteraceae bacterium | reverse complement strand
TCGCGCGCTTCATGGAGACCGCGGCGCCCGTCGAGGCGAGCTGCGCCGCGCGGTTCACTCCCTTCTACGCGGTGGGCGAGTTCTCCCGCCGCGCCGGCGACGCCGCGGCCGCGCCCGCGGACCGCGAGGGTCACGACGCGTCGCGCGTCACCGACCGGCGCGTCGCCGCGATGGCATGGGCAGCGGCCTACGACGCGATTCAGCGGACGTTCCGGATGTCCGGTGAGACCGGCGCCGGGATGCGCGGTGGCTCGTTCACGCTGACCCGCGCCGACGCGAAGCTCGATCTCACCTACGAGCGGGTCCGCTTCGCCCGCGACGTCGCCGTCAGCGGGCGCGCGCATGTCGACTTCGACACCGGTGCCGTCGCGGCCGACCTCGACGTCGACGGCCCCGGGCGCGAGGACGGCACGCTGCGCGTCGCCGGGCCGCTCTTCCCGCACACCGGTCCCGTGCCGGCCCGCGGCGTCATCGACGGCCGCCGCGTCGCCGTGCTTGTCCCGAGCGCCTGAGCGCCCATAAGGTCGACACACCAAGGAAAGGAACCCCAGATGTCACGAACGACCATCCACCTGGACGCCGCGCTGATCGCCGCCCTCGTCGCCGCGGGCTGCGGCGGCAACGACAAGGCCGCCGACACGCCGGCCGTGCACGTCGGCGCCGTCGTCTACCGCGACACCTTCGACGACAACCGGGGCCGCTGGCTCGAGGGCAGCCGCGACGGCATGACGCTAGGGCTCCGGGGCGACGGGACGTTGGTGTGGAGCGGCCTCGAGCCGGGACAGAATCCCAGCGGGACCCTGGATACGCCGTTCGACGAGCCGGCGCCCCTGCTGAGCCGCCCGACGATCCCCGAGGGCCTCGCCGTCTCGGCCTCCGTCGAGATGCGCAAGGGTGCCGCGCTGCGCGTTGTGTACTGCCGCGCGCAGGGCCCGCGTGATGCGCCGCCGAGGGCGTGGTACGAGTTCGGCATCGATGGTCGCCAGGCGATGATCCGGAAAATGTCGATCACGGCTCCGCCGAAGGTGCTCGCGCGGGCCGAGCAGATCGTGCCGAACGGCCGCCGCGTGCGCGTGACCGCCTACTGCGTGCCCGACGGCGACGGCAAGCTCGTCCTCGTCCTGCGCCTCGACGGTCGCGAGGTCGCCCGCGCCACCGAGGCGAAGCCGCTCCCTCCGGCGACGAAGGGCCTCTACGCGACGTCCGGCCTGCACGCGTACCCGCGCCCCGACACGCCGGTGCCGGCCAGCCTCGCCTGGTACGACTTCGAGGTCAGGCGGGCCGCGATCACGTAGCTGCCATAGTCGGGTCATGGCTCGGTCCGACGACGACTGGGTCGGCACGCCGCCCGAGGGGCACTACACGCGCGACCGTGCCGACCCCGGGTTCTGGACGCGCCAGCGGCCGATCGTGCCGGCCGCGATCGGCATCTTCGTCGTGCTCGTCATCCTCGTGCTCGTGCTGCTGCTGAGCTGAGCCGCGGCGGTGCTGCGCGACGACCTCGCCGATCTCACCGCCGCGCTGGTGGCGATCGACTCCGTAAGCCGTTCTCCTACCCGGAGCTGCGCGGCCGCGTCCGCGCGCTGCTGCGCCGCTGCTACCGCATGCACGACCACCAGGTCGTGGACATCGGCGCACTGAGGATCGACGCGCCCGCACGCAAGGTGGACATCGGCGAGCGCTCCGTCGTGCTCCCCGACAGAGTTCGCGCTGTTGCGCGCGCTGGGCGAGCACCGTGTTCACCAAGCGCGAGCTGCTGCGCGACGTGTGGGGATTCAGAAGCCACGGCGCGACGCGGACACTGGACTCGCACGCGTGCCGGCTGCGCCAGAAGCTCGGCGTCCACGGCGGCCGCTTCGTGGTCAACGTCTGGGGCGTCGGCTACCGGCTCACCGACCTCGCCTGACCCGACGCGCGACACGCGCGCGATCTCGCAGCTCGCCCTCGGCGAGTCGCTCATCCACACCACGACACCACCTGACCGAAAGGGAGCCGTTTCTCAT
>DATNGY010000228.1:0-3838 GCA_035605735.1 Solirubrobacteraceae bacterium | reverse complement strand
CGGGCGCGGCCCGCTGCGCCGGACGCTCGTCACGCTCCGCGGCCGCGTGCGCGCCGGCAACTCGGGCGGGCCCGTGGTCGACGCTCGCGGCGCGGTGCTGACGACGGTCTTCGCGCGCACGGCGTCGGGGCCGGCCGGCGGCTACGGCGTGCCGAACGCGGTCGTGCGCAGGGCCTTGTCCGCCGCCGCGCACGCCGGCGGACCGGTCTCCACGGGGCCCTGCGCGGGCTGAGCTACCCTCACGCGCCCATGGGCAAGACGCTCGTCATCGCCGAGAAGCCGTCGGTCGGCCAGGACCTTGCGCGGGTGCTCACGGGTCCGTTCGAGAAGCACGCCGGCGCCGGCGAGCGCACGACGCGGTGGCTCGAGGGCCCCGAGCACGTCATCACCTGGGCCGTCGGCCACCTCGTCCAGCTCGCCGAGCCCGACGAGTACGACGACCGCTTCAAGAAGTGGCGGATGGCCGACCTGCCGATCGTGCCGCGCGACTTCAAGCTCGTGGTCCGCGACGAGCGCTCGCAGAAGCAGATGAGCGCCGTGCGCGGGCTCCTGGAGCGCGACGACGTCGACCGGGTCATCAACGCCTGCGATGCCGGGCGCGAGGGCGAGCTCATCTTCGCCTACCTCTACGAGTACGCCCGCTCGCGCAAGCCGGTCGAGCGCCTGTGGCTGTCGTCGATGACGAACGAGGCGATCCGCGATGCGTTCGGGCACCTGCGCCCCGGGGCGGACCTCGATGCGCTGCGCGACGCGGCGAAGTCGCGCTCGGAGGCCGACTGGATCGTGGGCATGAACGCCACCCGCGCGGCCACGATCCGCCTGCGCTCGTCGTTCGACGGCGCGGTCTCGCTCGGGCGCGTGCAGACGCCGACGCTCGCGATCCTCGCCCGCCGCGAGGAGGAGATCCGCGCCTTCGTCCCCGAGGACTACTGGCTCGTCGATGCGACGTTCGCGGCCGATGCCCAGCGCATCTACGAGGGCCGCTACCACGCGGGCGCCCGTCCGCGCCTGAAGAGCGCGGAGGAGGCCGAGGCGATCGCCGCGGCGGTCCGCGGCCGGCGCGGCGAGATCTCGAAGCTCGACAAGAGCGAGCGCCGCGAGCGCCCGCCGCTCCTCTACGACCTCACCTCGCTGCAGCGCGACGCCAACACCCGCTTCGGCTTCAGTGCGCGGCGCACGCTGGCCGCCGCCCAGCGCTGCTACGAGGAGCACAAGGCGCTCACCTATCCACGCACGAGCTCGCGCTACCTGACGAGCGACCTCGTCGGCGAGATCAAACCGACCGCCGCGCAGGTCGGGCGCCGCGACGAGTACCGCGCCGCCGCCGAGTACGTGCGCTCGCTCGACCTGCTCCCGCTCGGCCGCGTCGTCGACGACGCGAAGGTCGGCGACCACCACGCGATCATCCCCACGAACGCCGCGCACGACCTCGGGCGCATGAACGACGACGACCGGCGCGTCTACGACCTCGTCACCCGGCGCTTCCTCGCCGTCTTCCACCCCGAGGCGGTGTTCGAGAACACGCGGCTGGAGACGACCGTCGGCGAGCACACGTTCCGCACTCGGGGCCGCGTGCTGCTCGTGCCGGGCTGGCGCGGGGTCTACGGCGAGCTGCCCGAGCGCGAGCGCAGCGCGGCCGACGAGGACGAGGGCACCGACCAGCAGCTCCCGCGCCTGGAGCGCGGGGAGGCGGTCGACACGCGCGCCGCCGACGTCCTCGCCAAGCAGACCAAGCCGCCGCGGCGCTACTCGGACGCGTCGCTGCTGGCCGCGATGGAGACCGCGGGCAAGCTCGTCGACGAGGACGAGCTGCGCGAGGCGATGAAGGACTCGGGCATCGGGACGCCGGCGACCCGCGCGGCGATCATCGAGCGGCTGATCGACGTCGGCTATGTCGAGCGCGAAGGCCGCTCGCTCGTCACGACCGAGAAGGGCCTCAACGTCGTGCGACTGCTCGGCGAGCACCCGTTGACCTCGCCCGCGCTGACCGGCGAGTGGGAGCATCGCCTCGCGCGCATCGAGCAGGGCGAGGAGCGCCGCGAGCGCTTCATGGAGGACATCGCGCGCTTCGCCGGCGAGACGGTCGGCGTGCTCGACACAACGCTCAAGGACGTGCGCATCCCGCGCGCGAACCTCGGGCCGTGCCCGGTCTGCGGGCGCGACATCGTCGAGAACCGCAAGGGCTACTCGTGCTGGTCGCGCGAGGACCCGGGCTGCGGCTTCGTGATCTGGAAGGCCAAGGCCGGGAAGCAGCTCCCGGCCGCGGTCGCGCGCGAGCTCATCCGCACGGGGCGCACGGAGCGGCCGGTGACGGGCTTCAAGGGCCGCAGCGGACGCTCGTTCCGCGCGCGCCTGGCCCTCGTCCAGGACGACGAGGGCCGCTGGCGCGTCGAGTTCGACGAGCCGTGGGCGCGCGAGGGCGCGAAGGCGCCCGAGGCCGACGAGGGCGAGGGCGCCGGGGCAGAGGCTGCCTAGCCGCCGGAGCCGCGGGACGCCGGCGGCCGGGAAGGCGGCGCTGCGGCATCGAGTGCGCCGCCGCCGGGCTCGCGCCGTCACGAGGCCTCGAGGAGCGCCTTGAGCCGGTCGCCGACCGCGAGACCTCGCCGCGCCAGCCGCCCGACTCCGCGCCGCTAGCCGGGTCGGCGGAGCGCGAGCGCGTCAGGTCCGCCGCGACGTGCGCGACCCTTGTCGTGTCAGGTGCCGCTCACGCTCGTCACCGGTCCGGCCAACGCCCGCAAGGCGGGCGTCGTGCTGGGCGCCTACCGCGCCGCGCTGGGCTCGGCCGAGCCGCTGCTCGTCGTCCCCACGCGCGCCGACGTCGACCACTACCGTCGCGAGCTCGCGGCCGGCGGCGCGGTCTTCGGCGTCCGCGTCACGACCTTCGGCGGGCTCATGGGCGAGATCGGGCGCCGCGCGGGCGTGCGCGGGCGCGCGCTGGGGCCGATCGCCCGCGAGCGGGTCGCCGCGGCGGCGATCGCCGGCGCGCGGCTCGACGGTCTCGCCGCCTCGGCGGCGACGCCGGGCTTCGCGCGCGCGTTCCTCGCGCTCGCCGACGAGCTCGAGGAGCGGCGAATCGAGCCCGGGCGCTGGTACACGGCGCTGCGCGCCTGGGCGGCCGATGCGCCGGACCGCGCCGCCTACGCGGAGGAGCTCGGCGCGCTCTACGGCGCCTACCGCGACCGCGTGGCCGCCCTCGGCCGGCCCGACCGCGCGCTGCGCGACCACGCCGCGCTCGACGTCCTGCGCACCGAGCCGGCGCGCTGGGGCGGCGCGCCGGTCTTCCTCTACGGCTTCGACGACCTGCGTCCGGTCCAGCTCGACGCGGTCGAGACGCTCGCCGTCCACGCCGCCGCGCCGGTCACCGTCTCGCTGACCTACGAGCGCGGGCGCACGGCCTTCGCCGGGCGCGGCGCGGCCTTCCAGGAGCTCGCCGCGCTCGCGACCGAGCACGTCGAGCTCGGGCCGGCCGAAGAGGCGGCGCCCGCCCTGCGCCATCTCGAGCGCACGCTGTTCGAGGAGGAGGAGGGCGCCGGCGAGCGCCCGCCCGCGGGCGATGCGGTGCTCCTGCTCGAGGGCGGCGGCGAGCGCGCCGAGCTCGAGCTCGTCGCCGCCCACGTCGCGCGCCTGCTGCGCGTCGGCGGCGTGGAACCCGAGGAGATCGCCGTCGTTCTGCGCTCACCGGCCGAGCGCGCGGCGCTCGTCGAGCAGGTCTTCGGCGAGCTCGGCGTGCGCGTCGCGCTCGAGCGCCGGATCGCGGCCGGACACACCGCGCTCGGGCGCGGACTGGTCGCGCTCCTGCGCTGCGCCCTCGCCGACGGCGGCGCCGACGACCTGCTCG
>DATNGY010000227.1:0-4555 GCA_035605735.1 Solirubrobacteraceae bacterium | reverse complement strand
GTCGGCGGGAAAGAGCGCGACGCCGCCGACCGCGATGCACCGCGCGAACGTCTCGGCGTCGACCCGGCGCAGGGTCACCGCCGGCCGATCACGACGCGCTCGATGCCGGCCAGGTCGCGACGGATCTCGACCGCGTCGAAGCCGGCGTCGCGGACCAGCACTGCGACCGCAGGCGCCTGCCCGATCCCCACCTCGAGCGCGAGCAGGCGCGCCGGGGAGCGCCCCGCCTGGGCGGCGAGCCGGCGAATGACCGCGAGGCCGTCGGGGCCGGCGAAGAGGGCGCCCGCCGGCTCGTGGCGCGCGATCTCGGGCTCGAGCGCCGTGCCGTCCTCGACGTAGGGCGGGTTCGAGAGCACGGCGTCGGCGCCGGGGACGCCCTCGAGGAGGTCGGCGTGGAGGAAGCGCACGGCGAGCCCGAGCCGGGTCGCGTTGGCGCGGGCGACGGCGAGCGCCCCCTCGCTCACGTCCGTGGCGAGCACCTCGAGGTCGCCGCGCTCGTCCTTGAGCGCGAGCGCGACCGCCCCGCTCCCCGTTCCGACCTCGACCACGCGCGCGCGCGTCGGCAGCTCGAGCGCGGCCTCGACGAGCTCCTCGGTCTCCGGGCGCGGAATCAGCACGCGCGGGTCGACGCCGACGTCGATCCGCCGGAAGCCACGCATCCCGGTGATGTAGGCGACCGGCTCGCGCTCGACCGCGCGGCGGCGCACCGCGTCCTGGAACGCCCGCACCGCCGGCCCCTCGACGGGACGCTCGCGGTCAACGGCGAGGCGGGGGCGGTCGATGCCGAGGTCGTACGCGAGCAGCACCTCGGCGTCGAGACGCGGCGTGTCGACGCCGGCGGCGGAGAGCGCGACCTCCGCGGAGTCGAGCGCGTCGCGGGCCGAGACGCCGGCGAGGCTCACGCCGAGGCGGCGGCGAGGCGGCGGCGGCGCTCGTCGTCGAGGAGCGCCTCCGTGAACGGCTCGAGCTCGCCCTCGAGCACGCCCTCGAGGTTGTGCTCGGTGAGCTTGACGCGATGGTCGGTGACCCGCCGCTCCCCGAAGTTGTAGGTGCGGATCTTCTCGGCGCGGTCGCCCGTCCCGACCTGGGCGCGGCGGTCGGCGGCGAGCTCGGCCTGCTGCTCGGCGCGCGCCCGCTCGAACAGCCGCGCGCGCAGGACGCGCATCGCCTTCTCGCGGTTCTGCAGCTGGCTCTTCTCGTCCTGCATCGAGACGACGATCCCGCTTGGCCGGTGCGTGATGCGCACGGCCGAGTCGGTCGTGTTGACCGACTGTCCGCCCGGGCCCGAGGAGCGGTAGACGTCGACCTGGAGGTCGCCGGGGTCGATCTGGACGTCGACGTCCTCGGCCTCGGGCAGCACGGCCACGGTCGCCGTCGACGTGTGGATCCGCCCGGCCGACTCCGTGCGCGGGACGCGCTGGACGCGATGGGTGCCGCCCTCGTACTTGAAGACCGAGTAGGCGCCGTCGCCCTTGATCTCGAACGTGTACTTGCCGTCGCCGGCCTCGAGCGGCTCGACCCGGAAGCCCCGGCGCTCGGCGTACCGCGAGAGCATCCGGTGGAGGTCGCCCGCCCAGAGGTTCGCCTCCTCGCCGCCGGCACCGCCCTGGATCTCGACGATGACGTCCTTCTCGTCGCTGGGATCGCGCTCGACCATGGCGAGGCGCAGATCCTCCTCGAGCGCGCCGATGCGCTCGCGGGCGGCGCTCAGCAGCTCGCGCACCTCGGCATCGTCGCCGTCCTCGGCGAGCAGCTCCTCGGCGCCGGCCGCGTCGTCGCGAGCCCGGCGCCATTGCAGCGCGAGGTCGTGGGCGGGCTGCAGCGCGCGGTACTCGCGCCCAGCGTCGGCGTAGCGGCGGCGGTCGGCGATGACCTCCGGATCGGTCAGCTCGCGCCCGAGCTCGGCGAAGCGCGCCTCGATCTGCTCGACGAGCTCCTCGATCATCAGGCGACGACTTCGACCCCGACGATGTCCTCCGCCGTGTGCTCCCCGGGCTTCTCGACGGCGAGCACGGCGTTCATCGCGGCGATCGCCACCGCGAGCTCGTCGAGGTCGGGCTCGCGCGTCGTGAGCTTCTGCAGCTGCAGGCCCGGCCACATGACGGCCCGGACCCACGCGTGGCGGCGGTTGCGTCCAGCGAACTTGATGATCTCGAACGAGAGACCGGCGATGAGCGGCACGCCGAGGATGCGCGTGAGCACGAGCCAGTACCAGGCGGGCAGCCCGATCGGGGCGAAGACGAAGATCGCGACGATCATGACGATGAGCAGGAAGCTCGTCCCGCAGCGCGGGTGCAGGCGCGAGAAGCGCTGCGCGTTGGCCGGCGTGAGCTCGAGGCCGGCCTCGTAGCAGGAGATCGTCTTGTGCTCGGCGCCGTGGTACTCGAAGACGCGACGCAGGTCGCGCAGGCGCGAGAGCAGCACGAGGTAGCCCAGGAAGATCGCCGTGCGCAGGATCCCCTCGACGAGCCAGAAGAGGAACGAGGAGCTCAAGCGGTCCTTGACGAGGCTCGTGAGGCCCACGGGCACCACGAAGAAGAGCCCCACGGCCAGCAGCACGGCGAGGAGCACGGTCCCGGCCCACATGCCGCCGGAGATCTCCTCCTCGTCCTCGCCGAGCTGAGCGTTGGCCGAGAGGCCGAGCGCCTTGAAGCCGATGACGAGCGACTCGCCGAGCGCGACGACGCCGCGGACGACCGGCAGGCGCAGGAGCCTGTGGCGCTTGAGGACCGAGGTCAGCGGGAACGAGCGGACCTCGATCTCGCCGCGCGCGGCCTCCTCGGGGCCGAGGCGGTGCTCGGCGACCTGCTCGGGTGCGGGCTTGCGGACCGCGACGGCCCAGGTCGAGACGCCGCGCATCATGACGCCCTCGAGGACGGCCTGGCCGCCCACGGGCGCGTCGCGCTGCGCGATCAGCTGCCCCTCCTCCCCCGGGCCGTCGCCGAGGGCGACGGTGCCGGGGACAGGCACGGGCTGCGTCTCGGCCAAGCGCTCTTCCTACGCGCGGGCGCCGCGCCTGGCCGCGCGGCGCTTGAAGCGCTCGACGCGCCCGCCGGTGTCGACGAGCTTCTGGCGCCCTGTGTAGAACGGGTGGCAGTTCGAGCAGATCTCGACGTGGATCTCGGGCTGGGTCGAGCGGGTCGTGAACTCGTTGCCGCACGTGCAGCGGACGTGGGCCTCGACGTATTCGGGGTGAATCGCTGTCTTCATCGTCCAACCCAGTCTAGCGGCGGCCCGGGCGGCGATCGGGCCACTCGAGGGGCCGCGTCGACTTCCAGGTCTTGCACGCATACGGTGCAGAACCTGGATCTCGACGCGCCTCGCCGCCGCCGCAGCGGGTCAGGCCGCGAACGGGCAGGGGAGGTCGGCGACGTCGTCGGCCTCGTCGCGCTCGGCCACCTCGGCCCGCGCGTCGACGACGACGCGCAGCGTGCTGCCCGGATCGCAACGCGGCCCGACCACGGTCACCCACGCCTGCTCGCCGGCCGCGAGCCCACCGAGGCGCTGCGCCGGCTGCGGCGTGCCGTTCGGCGTGACGACGACGTCGAACGGGCCGGCGTCGCCGCGGCCCGTGTTGGCCACGAGGACGCGGTAGCGCGCGCTCCGCTCGACCGGGCCGCGGTGCGCCACCGCCTCGACGACGCCGAGGTCTGGGCGCGTGTCGGGCTGGCGGCAGGCGCCCGTCTGCAGCCGAGCCGTGCGGACCACGCGACCGCGCGCGTCGTACCAGCGGAAGCGCACGACCGCGAGGTACGCCCCGGGCGCCGCGAGACCCTGCACGCGCTGCGTGAACACGAAGCCGGGACGGCCGCGGCGCGAGCGATGCCAGATCCCGAGGCCCGGCACGCGGACGGCGTCGAACGCCGAGCTCTGCGGGATCCGCTCGCGCAGGTCGAAGCGGACGGCCATCCGTCGGGCGCCCCTGACGGCGGGCATGGAGGCGGTGAACGCCGCCGCGCGCTCTGCCGCCGTCGCACCGGTCGTGCACGCGGTGAGGCGCGCCGCGAGCGGCGGAAGCTTGGCGTGCGCGGCGGTCGCCGGCAGGCCCGTGAGCAGCAGCATGATGAGCGCGAGACGGCGCATCGGCCACCCTGAACAACGGCTGGAGCCGAAGGTTGCGGCCGGCGCTCAGGTGACCTGGTAGAGCGGCCCGTCGCCGCCCTCGGGCGCCGTCAGCCGGCCGCCCTTGGCCGTGATCGCGCCGCACTGGACGCAGTTCGTGTAGTTGACGATGACGTCGACGTTGCCGTGCTCGGGCGCGTCCTCGGGGATCTCGTAGACGCCGGCGGGACACATCCACCGCCAGGTCTCGGCGATCTCGCGCGGGACGCTCTCCTGGACGCGGATGTGGTTCGGGGCGTCGTCGCGGGTCGCGTTGCCCGTGATGTACACCGACGAGAGCTTGTCGAAGGTGTACTTGCCGTCCGGCTTGGGATACGAGTCCTTCGTGTCGCCGATGAACATCGGCTTGTCGTCGTTGCGGTGCCACGACCAGCGACCACCGGGGAAGCGGCCCTTCGTCGCGATCATCGCGTTGACCAGCGGACCGCCCTGC
>DATNGY010000226.1:0-2768 GCA_035605735.1 Solirubrobacteraceae bacterium | reverse complement strand
CGTTCGGCTCGGCGTCGAGGGCGGCACGGCGCTATCGGCTTGGCCGGCACCCTAGCGACGGGGGGTGCCCGCGCTGGTTCCGGCGTCGCGCCACTGCGAGCGGCCCGCGGCGCCCGCCGCCCGGCGCCACGCCTGGAAGCGGTCGAGTCGTCGGTCGACCCGACCGCGGCGGGCCTCCGTGTCGCCGAGTGGTCCCGAAGGCGTCGATGCGACGCCAAAGTGACCAGTCGACCACGGTGCCAGCTACGTCGTGGTCTGCAAGGAGGCCCCGCCCTCGATGCCGGGCACGACCGCGAGGCCCTCAAACGCCCGGCGCCCGCGCCCCACCCGAGCAAACCGGGGACCGCGGAATCGACCACCTCGTCTACGACGCGAAGGGGTGAGCGACCAAAGGCCCGACCGCGCGTGGGAAGCGCTCATCTAGGCTTGGGCGCCCATGGCGCTCAGGCTCATCACCGCCGGGGAGTCGCACGGCCCGGGGCTCACGTGCATCGTCGAGGGCCTCCCGGCCGGGCTCGTCCTCGACCGCGCGGCCGTCGACCGCGACCTCGCGCGCCGCCAGCTCGGGCACGGCCGCGGCGGGCGGATGAAGATCGAGCGCGACGCGGCGCAGGTGACCGGCGGCGTGCGCCACGGGCGCACGCTCGGCGGGCCGGTCGCGCTGCAGGTGGCAAATCGCGACTTCGCCAACTGGGAGGAGCGGATGAGCCCGTGGCCGGTCGAGGCGCCGGTGCCCGAGGTCCACCTCCCGCGGCCGGGCCACGCGGACCTGGTCGGGACATGGAAGTACGGGCTCTCCGACGTGCGCGACGTCCTCGAACGCGCGAGCGCGCGCGAGACCGCGGCGCGCGTGGCCGGCGGTGCGCTCGCGCGCCAGTTCCTGCGCGCGCTCGGCGTCGAGGTGCGCTCGCACGTCACGCGCATCGGCACGGTCGCGGCGCCGACCTCGGAGCGCCCGCTCACGGTCGCCGACTTCGAGCGCGTCGACGACGACCCGGTCCGCTGCCTGGACCCCGAGGCCAGCCGGGCGATGGTCGAGCACATCGACGTTCAGCGCCGCGCCAACGAGTCGATCGGCGGGGTCTTCGAGGTGATCGCGTTCGGACTCGTGCCGGGGCTCGGATCTCACGTCAGCTGGGAGGAGCGCCTCGACGGACGCCTGGCGCTCGCGCTGTGCTCGATCCAGGCCATCAAGGGCGCCGAGCTCGGCGACGGCTTCGCGCTCGCCGCGCGGCCGGGCTCCGACGCGCACGACGAGATCTTCTTCGACGACGACCGCGGCTTCCTGCGCGAGACCAACCGCGCCGGCGGCCTCGAGGGCGGCATGACGACCGGCGAGCCGCTGGTGGTCCGCGCGGCGATGAAGCCGCTGCCGACGCTCACGAAGCCCCTGCGCTCGGTCGACACCGTCACCCACGAGCCCGCCGAGGCGCTGCGCGAGCGCACGGACTCGTGCACGGTGCCCGCCGCCGGCGTCGTGGGCGAGGCGATGGTCGCGTTCGTGCTCGCCGACGCCTACCGGCGCAAGTTCGGCGGCGACCACATCGACGACGTGCGCGACGCGGTGGCGCGCTACGAGGATCGCATCGGGTGGCGTCGTCGCTGAGGCCGGCGCTCGTCTTCATCGGCTTCATGGGCGCCGGCAAGTCGACGTCCGCCCGCGACGCCGCCCGCGCCCTCGGTGTCGCCCCGGTCGACACCGACCGCCTCATCGAGGCCCGGCTCGGCGAGCCGATCGAGGCCTTCTTCGAGCGCGAGGGCGAGCCGGCGTTCCGCGCGCTCGAGGACGAGCTCGCGGGGCGCGCGCTCGAGGAGGCCGACGGCGGCGCGGTCGCGCTCGGTGGCGGCGCGCTCGGCTCGGAGCGCATCCGGGCCGCGCTGGCGCGCCACACGGTCGTCCTCGTCGACGTCGACCTCGAGACCGCGTGGCGGCGCGCGCAGGGGAGCGGGCGCCCGCTGGCGCGCGACCACGCCGCGTTCCGCGCGCTCGCGGCCGAGCGCGAGGCGGTCTACGAGGCGGCCGCCGACGCCGTCATCCCGGGCGTCGGCGACCGGGTCGCCGAGCGCGCGCTCGGCGCGCTGCGCGACCGGCCGGAGGGCCTCACGCTCGTGTGGGCGACGAGCGCCTCGGGGGACTACCCCGTTTGGATCGGCCCCGACGCGACGCTCCGCGCGCCGTGGCCGGCCGGCGGCCGCCGGCTCGTCGTCGCCGACGAGACGGTCGCGGCTCTCCACGCCGCGCGCGTCCCCGCGGCCGCCGGGCTCGTCGAGGTCCCGCCCGGCGAGATCCACAAGACGCCGGCGACCGCCGAGCGCGTATGGCGCGCGCTCGTGGCCCTGGGCGCGACGCGCGCCGACCACGTCGTCGCCCTCGGCGGCGGCGTCGTCGGCGACCTCGCGGGCTTCTGCGCGGCGACCTACCAGCGCGGGATCTCCGTCGTGCAGGTGCCCACGACGCTCGTCGCGCAGGTCGACTCTGCGCTCGGCGGCAAGACGGGCGTCGACCTGCCCGAGGGCAAGAACTACGTAGGCGCCTACCACCAGCCCGCCGGGGTCCTCGTCGACCCGGGGCTGCTCGCCACGCTGCCCGACGCGGAGCTCGCGGCCGGCTACGCCGAGGTCGTCAAGACGGCCCTCATCGCCGGCGGCCCCCTGTGGTTCCGCGTGAGCGCGGGCACGCCGGTCGAGGCGCGGATCATCGCCGCCTGCGTGCGCACGAAGCTGCGCCTCGTGGCCGCCGACGAACGCGATGCCGGCGCACGCCAGGC
>DATNGY010000225.1:0-2752 GCA_035605735.1 Solirubrobacteraceae bacterium | reverse complement strand
ATCTCGTCGCCCTATACGCCTGGGCCTGGGCGACCGACCGCGGCCTGCGGAGGCTGATCGGCCCACATCTGGTCGGCTTCAGCGTCGGCGGACTGCTGTGGCTGGGCTCGCTCGCCGTCGGCGCCCCCGGGCGGTAGGCGTAGCTCAGTCGCCGAGCCACTCGGCGATGCGCCCCGGCCCGGTCAGGGTCGAGAAGTCGCCGTGGTCGCGGATCCGCTCGGCCGTGTCCACGAGCGCGGCGGCGGCGACCCAGGTCAGCGCGCCGCCGAGGCTGATGCGCCGGCCGCCCGCGGCGACGATCTCGGCGACCGTGAGGCCCTTGTGGGCGAGCACGTTGACCGGCGTCGACGTCGCCGCGCACACGGCCTCGATCTCGCGGCCGTCGCGCAGCCCGGGCGCGTAGATGACGTCGGCGCCCGCGCGCTCGTAGGCCTGCAGCCGCGCGATCGTGTCGTCGAGATCGTCGTGGCCGCGGATCTGGTTCTCGGCGCGGGCGGTCAGCGTGAACGCGAAGCCGAGCCCTCGTGCCGCCGCGGCGGCGGCCGCGATCCGCTCGGCGGCGAGCTCGAGCTCGTAGATCTCGCCGTCCGGGTCGTAGTCCTCGATCGACCCGCCGACCGCGCCCGCCTCGGCGGCGCGGACGACGGCCCGCGCCGCGGCCGCGGGCTCGCGCCCGTGGCCGTTCTCGAGGTCGACGGAGACCGGGAGGCTGGTGGCCCCGGTCAACAGCGCGACGTGGGTCATGAGCTCGTCGAGGCCGGCGGCCCCGTCGCGTCGCCCGAGCGTGAAGGCGAACCCCGAGCTCGTCGTCGCCAGCGCCTTGAACCCGAGCCCCTCGAGAACCCTGGCCGAGCCCGCGTCCCAGGGATTGGGGATCACGAACGGCTCGCCCTCGTGCATGGCGCGGAAGTCGGCGCCCTTCTGCTCCTGCGTCGGTGCCACGTCGGGCCTCCTCGCGCTCGCTTGCCCCGCCCGGTTCGAGTCTACGGTCAGGCCGCGGCGGCGGACGGCTCCCGGCGCCCCCGCGCCGCGCGCGAATCGGCGGCGCCGGGGAGCGCCGCGAGCGCGACGCCGACCGCGAGCAGCGCCCATGTCAGCGGGTCCTCGAGGAAGGCCGCGTAGACGAGCGTGTGGGCGACGAGGGCCGCGAACGCCGCGGCGACCGCGATCCGCGCTACGTCGCCGCTGGCCGCGCGGACGAGCACGCCGACGGCGACGACGAGGAGCACGAGGTAGAGGGCGAGGCCGGGCAACCCCTGCTCGGCGGCAATCGTGAGCGGGGTCGTGTGCGAGGCCGACACGTCCGTGCCCACCTGCCGGTGGCGCTCGCGGTACTCGTGCTCGAACGAGCCCGAGCCGAACCCGACGACCGGCCGCTCGCCGAAGAGGTCGGCGCCGCCGCGCACGAGGTCCGTGCGCCCGCTCGTCGCCTTGCGCAGCGCCGAGCCCGAGTCCGAGTGCAGGCCGACGGCGCCCGGCGCCGCGAGCAACACGAGGACGCCGGCGACCGCGCACGCCGCGGCGGCGACGGCCACGAGGCGCGGGTAGCCCGCGAGCGCGACGACGACGGCGAGCGCGACGAGGAGCGCTATGAAGCTCGACTGCGACAGCGTCGTCACGAGGCCGGCGAAGAGGACCGCGAGCAGCAGGCCGCCCGCCGCGACCTCGCGCCGTCCGCGCGCCGCGGCGACCGCCGATGCCGCGAGCGCCATGACGACGACTAGGAAGCGCCCGAGGATGTTCGGGTCGTAGAAGAGCGCGTTCGCGCGGAAGTACGGGTTGTAGGTGTTGCTCTCGCGCAGCTTGTCGTTCCAGAGCACGCCGCGCACGGCGACCTCGACGAGCGCGATCGCGGCGTTGAGGACGGCGAGCGCCGCGAGCACGCCGAACGCGGCGGCGAGCAGGCGCGGCGTCCACTCGACGCGCACGAGCAGCACGAAGAGCAGGGCGAACGGGACGTAGAAGAACGCGAGGTGTTGGACGGCCTGGCCGACGTCGCTCGAGTAGGTCGCCTGCAGCGCGTAGACCACGAGCGTGGCGGCGAGCGTCCACTCGACCGGCCCGGGAGACCGCGACGCGTCCGCCGGCGGCGCGCGCCACGCGCGGGCGACGTACGCGAGGGCGCCGGCCGCGAGCACGATGTAGAGCGGGACGAGGAGGTTCGCCCGCGCTCCGCCGATCGTGATCGGCACGCGGAACGGCAGCGTCGCCGCGACGAGGAGCACGAAGACGGTCGGGCGCCGGTCGAGGACGACCGCGCCGACGGCCACGAGCGCGAGCCCTGCGACGCCGCCCGCGGCGAGGGCCGCCGGCCGATCGCGGTAGGGCGCGAAGGCGCTCGAGCCCCACACGTCGGCGAGGAGGACCACCGGCGTCAGCACGAGAGCGATCGCGATCGCCAGCGCTCGGGCCCGCGGGCGGGGCGCGAGCAGCGCCCAGGCCGCGGGCAGCGCGACGGCGATCGCGCCGGCGCGCTCGGCGACGTCCCCTAGCGAGAGGGCACCTCCTCCAGGCGGCGCTCGCGCGGCCCCGGCACGCGCGGCAGTGTACGGCGGTGCCGGCTGCTCGCCGGTCCGGCGTGTCTACCGCGCGCCTTCAGTGGAGCAAGGCCTTGAGCGCTATCAGCGCGCCGCCGACGAGCCCTACGAGAGCGGCGCGTGCGAGCGCCCCGACGAACCCCCACCCGGCAAGTCGGGCGGCGAGGAACCCGTAGCCGCAGATCAGCCCGAGACCGGACCACTTCGAAAGCGTG
>DATNGY010000224.1:0-2134 GCA_035605735.1 Solirubrobacteraceae bacterium | reverse complement strand
TGCACGTCGCGCTCGCGCCCGCCTACGCGCCGCGCGGCGTGGCGTTCTGGGCCGCGCCGCTCGCCGACCCACTGTCCGCGGCGCGCCTCGCCTGGTCGGCCCTGCGGCCCGCGCGTACGTGGCGCGGCCGCACGTACGCTCGATAACCTCGTATCGATGGGGTGGCACACAGCGCGCGCCGGCGCCGCGGAGGCGATCGGGCGGCGGGTCCTGCGGGGCGACCTGCCGCCCGGGCACGACCTCGACGAGGCCGCGCTGGCGGCCGAGCTCGATCTCGAGCCGGCCATCGTCCGCGACGCGCTCTGCGGCCTGGAGCGCGACGGGTTCGTGCGGACCGGCGCCGACGGCTCGTTCGTCGTGACGGCGCTCGACGAGTCCGAGCTGCGCGAGACCTACCCGATCGTGCTGCTCCTCGAAGGGCTCGCCGTGCGCTCGTCGCCGCGCTATACGCCGGACGTCATCGCGCGGCTGCGCGAACGCAACGCGGAGCTGCGCGCCAACGCGGACGACGCGGCCGGGGCGTCGTGGAGCGACCATGGCTTCCACGCGGAGCTCACGCGCCACTGCGGCAACGAGCAGCTCCTCGCGACGCTGCGCCCGCTCAAGCGCATGCTCCTCCGCTACGAGGTCGGCTACATGGGCGTCCGCGACCGCCTCGAGCGCTCGTTCGCTCAGCACGAGGCGATCATCGACGCGCTCGACCGCGACGACCGCGACGCCGCGGCGACCCTCGTCGAGCAGAACTTCCGCGAGGCGATGCCGGCCCTGCTCGACCGCTTGCGAGCGGCCTCTTAAGCGCGCGTCTAGCGCAGCCAGCCGCGGCTTAACCGCCGCCGGGCACGGTGGCCGGCGGACCGGTCGCATCGGGCGACCGGCGAGCAAGGAGTGGTCATGCTTCACGTGGCGAAGTCCTCCATCGCAATCCTGGCGGTCGCGTCCGCGATCGCGGCGCCCGCGGCCTCGGCCCGGCCGACCCAGGACCTCCGCAGCCCCGACGCGCGCGACGCGGCCACGGCGCCGGTGGCGACCACGGATCTGCGCTCCCCCGACGCGCGCGATGCCGCCGCGGGCCGGACGACGGCGGGTTCGCCGGTCGTTGACATCGTCCGGACCCCGACCCAGCCCCCCGGGTTCGACTGGCGCGACGCCGCGATCGGCGGCGCGGTCGTCGGCGGCCTCGTGCTCGTCGGGGCCGGCTCGGGCGCCGCCGTGTCGCGCCGCCGTCGCACCGCCGTCAGCCGCCCGTGAGGCGGGGCGGAGGCGCGATCGTCTGCGCGTAGCGCATCGCCCCCGCGGTGACCCGATAGATGCTGATCGTCCGCATCGTCGTGTCGCCGTTGGGGGCGATCGCGAACGTGCCCAGCAGGCCGTCGCGGACACGGGTGGCGAAGAGCTCGCGCCGGACGGAGCGGCGCGTGCCGTCGGAGCGGCCGATCGCGTCCAGGAGGACGTCCACGCTCTCGGCGGCGCCCACGGTGCCGAACCCGTCGGCGCCGGCGCCAGCGACCGCCCGCAGCTGAGCGGCAAAGCGCCGTCCGGCGACGGGCAGCTTCTCGTTCGGGAGCCCGGAGCTCGAGATCAGCAGTCCGTCGGCCGCACGGCGTCCCGCGTCGATGGTCGCCGGCGACCGGAAGCCGTCGGAGGCGAGGTTCTGGACGCCCGCGGGCCGGACGCGGCGCAGGGCCTGGAGCATGGCCACCCCGCCGTAGTCCGGGCCGCCGGCCAGGAAGACGGCCCCGGCTCGCGAGCCGCGCACGCGCGCGGCGATCCGGCCGTCGTGGCCGCGGTCGTCGTCGGTGCTCCAGGTCGCGCGGCCGACGACGTCCAAGCCGAGCCGGGCGGCCGCCGCGCGGAACGCCGCCGAGAGGCCGAGCCCGTAGGGGGTGCCGTCGTCGAGCGCGTACACCCGGCGCGCGCCGGAGCGGCGTGCGAGCACGGCGTCGGCGGCGCCCTGGACGTTGTCGGGGGCGGTGAGGCGAACGAAGCTCGGGGTGCCGGTCGGCGCGTACGTGCGGGGCTCGCCCGGCGCGGCGCCCGGCCCCGCACGCGTGAGCCCGGCGGCCGTCGTCACCGAGCTGATCGCGGCGAGGGGCCCGCCCGGCGCGCGGTTCAGGGTCGGCAGCAGGTTGCGGAC
>DATNGY010000223.1:0-10407 GCA_035605735.1 Solirubrobacteraceae bacterium | reverse complement strand
CGCGTAGGAGTCCCCGACCGCGACGACGGAGATCGGCGGCAGCACCGCGCCCCGATGCTCGGCGAGCCAGACGCGCTGCCAGCGCAAGCGGGCGCTCGCGGCGGGCCGGAAGCGCTCGTCGAACAGCCTGGCCCGGCTGGGCTCGAGCGTGCCCCGGATCGCGCACAGCGGGATCTCGCGGATCCCGAGTGCGGGCTGCGGGGACCCGCGGCGCAGCATCCGCTCGTCGTAGACCGGAAGCTGACCGTGTCCCACGCGATCGCGGCGCAGCCAGCGCGCCAGCGCTGCGCGCCTGCGCGAGCGTGTCATCCGGGTGAAGGCCCGCTCGGCGTCGAACGGGCCTGAGCCTGTCATGAGCATGTGCGGGACCTCTGCAAGGATCGAACGAACGGTGCGAGCCCAATGTTCCAGCGTCACGCCCGAATCCACATCGTGCGAATGGAGCGACCTCGGGCGCGCGCGCGCTTATCTCATCGGCGCCGCGCCTTACCCGCCGGCGGCGGCGTCTGTCCCCCCCTCGATATTGTCGGTGACCAGCCAAGCCATGGCGCGCGCTGTCGGCATCAACCACGTGGCCCTCGAGGTCGGCGACCTCGACGCCGCGCTGGAGTGGTACGGGCGGTTCTTCGAGCTCACGCTGCGCGGCCGCGCGCCGGGGATGGCCTTCGTCGATCTCGGCGATCAGTTCCTCGCGCTGTCGGAGGGACGCTCCCAGGGCGCCGACGGCGCTCGCCACTTCGGGCTCGTCGTCGACGACAAGGAGGGTCTGCGGGCGGCGCTCGCCGCCGCCGGCGTTCGCGTCGGGCGGCGCGGCAACCTGCGCTTCGCCGACCCCTGGGGCAACAACGTCGAGATCGTCGACTACCGCGACATCCAGTTCACGAAGGCGCCCGCGGTGCTGGCCGGCATGGGACTCGACGGCCTCGACAAGACCGACGCCGCGCGCGACGAGCTGCGCGCGAAGGGCCTCGACTAGGGCGACAGCCCGCGGAGCACGACGTCGAGGTACCGGCGCTGGTCGACCGCGTCCTCGGAGATCGCCGCGGCCCCCAGCATGCGGATCACGACGACGAGGTCGTGCGCGTCGACGTCGGAGCGCAGCGCGCCATCGGCGTGGGCGCGACGCACGAGCGGCTCGAGGTGGTCGACCACCCGCGCCGAGAGCCGCGCGCGCAGCTCCTCGCGCTCGCGCGGGCGCCGCGCGAGCGCTGCGATGAACCCCCGGTTCTCGTCATCGGCTGCGCCGTCTCCGCTGCGGCCCTGACGGGTCTCGGGCTCGCCCACGGCAGCCAAGGGCTCGTGGTCCTGTGGTCGTGTCTGCTCTCGGCGGGGGTGGGCTTCGCCTTCGCCGCGATGCCGAACCTGATCGTCGAGGCCGTAGGCGAGCACGAGACCGGCGAGGCGACCGGCGTGAACACGATCATGCGCAACATCGGGGCGTCGCTCGGATCGCAGGTCGGCGCGAGCATCATCGCCGCCCACGCGGTGGCCGGCGGGCTGCCGAGCAACGAGGGCTTCGCGCTCGCGTTCCTCGTCGGCGCGGGCGGCGCCGCCGGCGCCGGGCTGTGCGCGCTGGCGATCCCGCGCCGCCGCACGCCGGTGGCGGTGCCCGCTAGGCTCGACCCGGTGGACGCGGCGCTGGAGGGGCGCCGCTGAGCACCGGACAGGAGGAGCGGTGTATCGCCACATCCTGGTCACGATCGACGGCTCGGCCGAGGCCGACGCCGCGCTTCAGGAGGCGATCGATCTCGCCCAGGACTGCGGCTCGCGGCTGACGATCGTCGCGCTCGCGCGCCCGCAGCCGTGGTGGAGCATGTGCGGCGTCTACCCGGTGGCGATGTTCCAGCTGCAGGCCGATCTCCTCACCGCGGCCGAGGCGGCGCTCTGCGACGCTCGCGAGCGCGTGCCGGACGACCTGCCGGTCACGACGATCCTCGCTCGCACGTCGTTGCGCAGCGTGCTGCGCGGGCGCGCGGCGTCGGGCTGCTATGACCTGCTGGTGGTCGGCCAGCGGCGCGCGGTGCGCGGCCGCCGGCGCCGCGTGCGCAGCCTGCGGGGCATTCCCATGCTCGTCGTCTCCCCGCCCGCGCCGCCGCGGTCGCGCACCGCGACGCCAGGGTCCGACCGCTCGGCGCCGCCGCTCGGCCGGGTCGCGTCGCGGTAGTCAGGTCACTCGCGCAGCGCCTTGAAGACGTCGCCGGTGTGCAGCGTCGGGACCCGCGAGCCCTCGAGCTGCACGCTCGCGCCCGTCGCGTCGTCGACGAGCTCGAGGATGCGGACGTTGACGCGCTGGTGGACCTTGTGCGTCAGGCCGGTCCGCGGCAGGTTGAAGACGAGCTCCGTCGGCCGGCGGCCGTGGTCGCGCGTGGAGTCGAAGCCGAGGACGGCGGACGGGGTCAGGGCCACGATGATGCGCTCCGGCAGGCCCGAGGCGGCGTCCACCGCGTGACCGCCGGCGATCGCGCCGCCGGCCGTGCCGACGCTGCTGGCGGGGCCTCCCACGGTCCCGCCGAGGCTGTCGCCGGCGAGCCCGCCCGCGAACATGCCGCCCGTGTGCCCGCGCGGGAAGAAGATCCCCGCGGCCAGGACCTCCTCCTCGACGCCGGACTCCGCCAGCGTCTCGTGGACGCGCTCGACCAGCTCTCGCTCGGACATCGCTCGACCCTATCCGACGCCCTCCGTCCTCACGTAGGGTCGGCTGTTCATGGCCGCCCAGCCGCGCACGGCCCCGCCCGCCATGGCGCTCGTCGCGCTGGGGCTGAGCATCGTCGCCGTCGCCAACGACTTCACCGCGCTCAACGTGACGATCCCGGCGATCGAGCGCAGCTTCGACACCTCGCTGTCGACCGCGCAGTGGGTCCTCAACGCCTACACGCTCGTCTTCGCGATGCTGATCGTGCCCGGAGGCCGCATCAGCGACCTGCTCGGGGCCGAGCGCGCGTTCCTCGTCGGCGCCGGCATCTTCGTCGCGTTCTCCTGCGTCGCGGCCGCGGCGCCGACCGTCGGCGTCCTGATCGCGGGGCGCGCGCTCATGGCGCTCGGCGGGGCGCTGATCTGGCCCGCCTGCCTCTCGATGACGTTCACGGCCTTCGGGCCCGACGGCGCCGGCCGCGCCGGCGCGTTCGTCATCGGCGTGGCGGGGCTGGCCAACGCTCTCGGGCCGATCGACGGCGGCGTGCTCGTCGACGTCGCGAGCTGGCGGTTCGTCTTCCTGCTCAACCTGCCGATCGGGCTCTTCGCGATGGCCGTGGTAGCGCGGCGCGGGGGCGCCGAGCGGCCCGAGCGCGAGGCGGCGGGCATCGACGTTGCCGGCATCGCGCTGCTCGCGGCCGGGCTGCTCGCGTTCCTGGTCGCGCTCGACCAGGCCCCGCTGTGGGGCTGGGGCGACCCCCGCGTCGTCGGCTTGCTCGCCGGCGCCGCGCTCGCGCTGGTGGCCTTCGCCGCTCTGCAGCTGCACAAGGGCACGCGCGCGCTGATCCCGACCGACGTCATCCGCAACCGCGACTTCGCGGCGTCGTGCGCGGCGATCGCGCTCATGGGCGTGCCCTTCGGCGCGCTCCTGCTCTTCCTGCCCCAGCTCGTGCAGAAGGTGCTCGGGGGCAACGCGCTGCAGGCGGGGCTCGCGGTCCTGCCGCTGCTGCTGACCTACGCGCTCGCCTCGTTCCAGGCCGCGAAGCTCAACGAGCGCCTCGGGGCGAGGGTCGTGCTCGGGGCCGGCGCGATCGCGATGACCGCGGGCACGGCGCTGCTCGCGCTCGTGCCCGAGGGCCTCGCCTACGTCGACCTCGTGCCGGGCATGGTCGTGTTCGGAGCCGGCGTCGGGCTCTTCTACTCGACGGTCACGACCGCCGCCGTGGTCGCGCTGAGCGCCGTGCGCCAGGGACTGGCCGGCGGGGTCCTGTACATGTTCCAGCTCGTGGGGCTCTCGGTCGGCGTCGGGTTGACGACGACGATCGCGACGAGCGTGACCGACGCGCGCTTGCAGGACCGCGTTGACCGGCTCGGGGCGGCGGCCGTCGAGGACCGCCTGACCCTCCAGGGCCTGCTCGCGGGGACGGAGTCGGCCGGCGACGCGGCGGCGCGCCTCGGCGTGGGGGCGGCCGACCGTCTCGAGGAGGTCCTCCGCCACGCGTTCGTCAGCGGCGTGAAGACCGGCTTCGCGGTCGACGCTGCGCTGGCGGCGCTCGGCGCGCTCTTCACGATCGCGTTCGTCGGCGGCAAGCTGAGGCATCGCCCGACCGAGGACACGCGGGGCTGAGCGGCCGCGCGCGGCGCCGGTCCGGCCTCGCGGAGCCGGCTCGCTACCGTCCCGTGATGGTTGCCAGTGCGCCCGCCCACCCCGTGCGCGACCACTGCCTCGCGCCCGCGCGGCCGGTCGACGCGCCGATCGCGCCGATCGAGGGCCGGTACGGCCGGCTCTTCCCGCAGCTCGAGCCGCTCGGTGGCGACGACGAGGTGCTCCTGGCGCTCGGCGCGCCGGGCGGCCTCTGCGACGCCACGGGCCGCGACGAGCCCGAGGGCGCGGAGCCGGCCGGCTGGCCGTTCTTCGGCCAGTTCCTCGCACACGACATCACCGCGGACCGCTCGCCGATCGGCCCCCAGGCCGACCCCGCGGCGATCGCGAACTTCCGTGCGCCGCGGATCAACCTCGAGTGCGTGTACGGCGCGGGGCCCGTCGGCGCGCCGTTCCTCTACGACCGCGACGATGCGGCCAAGCTGCTCGTCGGCGACGACGACGTCCCGCGCAACGCTCAGGGGATCGCGCTTCTCGGCGACCCTCGCAACGACGTCCACCGCTTCATCTCCCAGCTGCACGTGGGGATGCTGCGGGCGCACAACCTCCTCGTCGACCGCCTGCGCGAGGACGGCGTGGACGAGGCGGACTGCTTCGATTCCGCCCGCCGCGCGCTGATGTGGCACGTGCAGTGGGTCATCGTCGAGGAGTTCCTGCCCGGCCTCGTCGGCCGCGCGCTCGTCGACGAGCTGCTCGACGCCGGCCGGCGCTGCTACCGGCCGGAGGGGTCACCGTTCATCCCCTTCGAGTTCGCCGACGCGGCCTTCCGCTACGGCCATGGGCAGATCCGCGACGCCTACCGCCTCAACGACCGCGCCGACGGGCTCGCGGTCTTCCCCGACCTCGTGGGCTTCGGCCCGCTCCCGCGCGAGCACGTCATCGACTGGCCGCTGCTCTTCGGCCCGCGCGCGCAGCGCGCCAAGCGCATGGACGGCCGGCTGGCGCCGTCGCTCATCAACCTGCCGGTCGCGATCACCGGTTCGGTCGCCGTCGAGGCGTATCACTCGCTGGCCGCCCGCGACCTGCAGCGCGGCGCGGCGATCGGGCTGCCCTCGGGCGAGGCGATCGCCCGCGCGATGGGCGTCGAGCCGCTCGCAACCGCGGAGACGGGCCTCGCGGCGCACGGCTGGCGCGACGAGACGCCCCTGTGGCTCTACGTCCAGCTCGAGGCCGACGCGCGCGGCGACGGCTCGCGCCTCGGGCCGGTCGGCGGCCGCATCGTCGCCGAGGTGCTGCTCGGCCTGCTCGACGCCGACCCCGAGTCGTACCGGGCCAACGATCCGAGCTGGAGCCCCACGCTGCCGGTCGCCGGCGAGCGCTTCTCGCTGCTCGACCTGCTCACCACGGCAGCTGGCCCCGCAGCCGCGCGATGAGCTTCGAGATGTTGCGCACGGCGACCTCGGATACCGCCGGGCGCCACCGGCGCGCGCCGATCGGCTCGAGCTCGGTGAGCTTGGAGGCCGAGGGGACGGGCGGGTCGCCCCGGGTCGTGCTCACGTAGATGTCGTATCTAACCGCCGGAACGGACCGTCTCGACGAGCCGCGCGCCGTCGCCGGGGGTGACCGTGCGCGCCTCCGCGGGCGGCGCGACGCCGGGTGGGAACAGGCCGAGCACGTGGCCGCCGAAGCCGCCGCCGACCATGCGCGCGCCGGCCGCGCCCGCCGCCCGGAGCCGGCCGACGGCGCGCTCGACCGCGTCAGTCGAGGCCTCGTAGTCGTCGCGCAGGCTGGCGTGCGAGGCGTCGAGGAGCGGCCCGAGCGCCGAGGTCTCGCCGTCCTCGAGCGCGCGAACGGCGGCCTCGACGCGGGCGTTCTCGGCGAGCACGTGGCGGACGCGGCGGTCGAGCGGGGAGGGGAGGGCGCCGAGATCGCCCGCGCGCGCGTCGCGCAGCGAGCTCAGGCCGAGCAGCGTGCGCGCGCGCTCGCACTCCGCCCGGCGCGCGTTGTAGCCCGAGCCCGCATGGACGTGGGGCTCGCCGGAGTCGAGGATCGCGAGCGTCCAGCCCGCCAGCGCGAAGGGCACCGGGCGGATGTCGAGCGTGCGGAAGTCGATGCGCAGCGCGTGGCCGTCACGGCCGAGCAGCGACGCGAGCTGGTCGAGCAGGCCGGTGCTCGCCCCGACCCAGTCGTTCTCGACGCGCGAGCAGAGCTGGGCGAGGCCCACGCGGTCGGCGTCCTCGGCGCCGTCGAGGCCGAGCAGCGCGAGGCAGAGGGCGACCTCGAGCGCGGCCGAGGAGGAGAGGCCCGAGCCCTCGGGCACGTCGCCCGCGATCTCGAGCTCCGCGCCCACGACCCGGTGGCCCGCGGCCAGGAGCTCCGCCGCGGTGCCGCGCACGAACGCCCGCCAGCCCTCGGCGCGCCCGATATCGGCGTGCGCGAAGGCGTCGCGCTCGCCGTCGTGGTCGAGGGCGCGGGCGCGCAGCTCATCGCCCGGCCTTGCCGTCGCCGTGACCGTGACGCCCTCCTCGATCGCGAACGGCAGGGCGAGGCCGTCGTTGTAGTCCGTGTGCTCGCCGATGAGGTTGACGCGGCCGGGGGCGAAGGCGACGACGCGCTCGCGGGCTGCGGTGGGCGACACGGGCGTCGAGGCTACCGTCGTCGAGCGCGTGATCGTCTGCGACCATGGGTCCGAGGATGAGCCTTCGCCGCGCCTCCGCGCTCATGACGATGCTCGCGGTGCTCGCCGCGCTCGCGCCCGCGGCGCGTGCGGCGCGGCCGCAGCCGCTCGTCGACGTCGCGCCCGTGGGCGACCCGGGGCCCGGCTCGACGCGGCTGCTGGACCGCGGCCTGCGCCCGTCGAGGCTCGCGGCCCGCACCGCAGCCGTCCGCGCCCGCGTCGTCGCCACGCCCGACGGCCAGTCGGTGCGCGTCGTCCTGTCGCGCGCCTACACCGCGAACGCGCGGCTCGTCCAGAGCTACGTGAGCTTCCTGGCCTCGCTCCCGCACGGCCGCGAGCTCGGGCTGTTGAAGATCATCATCGCGACGCCGGCCGAGATCGCGCGCGCGTGCGGGGACGCCGACAGCGTCGCCTGCTACGGACGCGACACGATGATCGTGCCCGGTGAGCAGGTCGCGGGCTCGACCGGCCTGACCACGAGCTACGCGATCGCGCACGAGTACGGCCACCACGTCGCCGCGCACCGCTCGAACGCGCCGTTCCGGGCGATCGACACCGGTCCCAAGCGCTGGAGCTCCTACGAGCGCGTCTGCGTCCGGACGCTGGACGGACGCCTCTTCCCCGGCGACGAGGGCGCGCTCTATCGCCTCAACCCGGGCGAGGCGTGGGCGGACACCTACGCGCACCTCGTCTACCCCACGCAGCCGTGGGCGTTCACGCCGCTCCTGCGGCCCGACGCCAGGGCGCTCTTGACGGCGAGATTCGACGTGCTCGCCCCGTGGACGCGCCCGACCACCCGGAGGTTCGCCGGCTCGTTCGGGTTCGCGGGCGCGCGCGCGCGCCGTTTCGCGCTGCCGCTCACGCTCGACGGGAGCTTCGTCGCGCGCCTCGCCGGCCCGCGCGGCACGAACTTCGACGTCGCGCTCGTCGCGCGGGGGCGGCGGATCGGGCGCACCCGCGCGCGGGGCAGCGCCGACCGGCTTCGCTTCCGCGCGCTCTGCCGTGAGACGCTCACCGAGCGCGCGACGCTCGTCGTCACGCGCCGCTCGGGCGCGGGCCCGTTCTCCGTCGCTGTCCGCTACGCCGGCTGAGCCACTAGCACCGTCAGGATCTGAAACGGCCGGTAGGGGACGACGATCGCGCCGCCCTCGATCGCGAGCTGTGCGCGGGGGTCCTCGAGGAGGTTGGCGAGCCGCGCGCCCGCGAACGGCACGCCGAGGCGGATACGCGCCGTGCCACGCGCGCCGTGGGCCTCGTAGAGGCGCAGGACGAGCGCGTCGGAGTCCTCGGCACGCTTCACCGCGTCGAGGACGAGGTTGGCGTCCTCCACGGTGGCGAGCGAGGCGGCGTGACGCAGCGGTCCGGGAGCCCACCGCAGCGGCGCGTTGAAGCGCCTGGCCTCCGCGACGACGCCGCCGTCCTGCCAGCCGCCGGAATGGGGCAGGACCGCGTAGGCGATCCGGTGCTCGCCGAGGTCGGCGCCGGGATCGGGGTCGGTGGGCCCGCGCAGGAGGCTGAGCCGCAGCTCGCCGCCGCGCGCGGACCAGCCGTACGTGCTCGCGCTGAGCAGGGCGACGCCGAAGCCGTGCTCGGAGAGGTCGGCGAAGCGGTGGCCCGGGACCTCGAAGCGCGCGAGGTCGGCCGGCGTCGAGGCGTGCGTCGGGCGCCGGGCGACGCCGAAGGGCATCTCGAAGGTCGCCGCGTCGGCGTGGACGGCGAGCGGGAAGCGGACCTTCAGGAAGCGGTGGCGCTCGCGCCAATCGAGGGTCAGGTGGACCTCGAGGCGCCGGGCGCCGGCCTCGAGGCGCACGACCTGGCGCAGGGCGCTCGCCGCGCCGACGCGGTGCTCGAAGGCGATCTCGGCGCGCAGCGGGCCCTCGCTCAGGACCTCGTGGGCGCTCGCGCCGGCGACGTCGTGGCGCCGCTCGAGGTGCGACGGGTCGACGTCCCACGCCTCCCACTCGACGGGGCGGTCCTCGAAGAGCTCGAAGCAGTTGCCGGGCGCCGCCAGCGCGTCGCGGCCGGTCGGCTTGTGCACGAGGCTCTCGAGCGCGCCGGCGGGCGTCAGGCGCGCGCGCAGCGTGGCGTTCTCGAGGACGACCGCGTCGCCCTCCCGTTCGACCGCCACCGCCTCGTCGGCGGCGACGACCGCGCCGGGCGCGTGCGCCGCCGCGTCGACGACGACGAGCCCGCCATCGGGCGCGTCGGCCACCTCGCGCCGCGCGACGGGCGCGAGGTTCACCGGCGCCGGCGGCCCCGGCGTCGCCAGCGACGCGAGTGCCGCCGCGGCGAGGCGGTCGGCGCCGTCGCGCACGGCCTCGAGGTCGCCCCGTGCCTCGGCGGCGACCTCCGCGGTGCAGCTGCCGGGGAGGATGTCGTGGAACTGGCAGACGAGCAGGCGCTTCGTGAGCGCCTCGAGCTCGGCGGCGGGATACGGGTCGGCCCCGAGCCGGTCGGCCAGGGCGCACGCGACCTCGGCGTCGTGGAGCGCGAGCTCGGCGGCGCGGTTGCCGCGCTTGATCGCCGCCTGCGTCGTGAAGGTGCCGCGGTGCTTCTCGAAGTAGAGCTCGCCGACGACGCGCAGCGGGTCGTCGAGCTCGGCCTCGATCGCCGCGAAGAGCTCGTCGGCGGTCCCCGGGCGCGTGCGGGGGACGCCCTCGAGGTCGCGCAGGCGCCCGAGCCGAGCGACCATCGCGGGCGTCGGGCCGCCGCCGCCGTCGCCGAAGCCGAAGAGGAGCAGGCTCGTGCGCGTGCGGTCGTGGTCCTTGAAGTTCGCGGCCGCGAACCGGAGCTCGCGCACCGTGACCTGGGCGTTGTAGGTGTCGGCCGGGGGGAAGTGGGCGAGCACCTCGCTGCCGTCGATGCCCTGCCAGAGGAACGTGTGGCCGGGCGGGCTCGTGAACTCGTTCCAGCTGAGCTTCTGGGTCACGAACCGCGACATGTCCGCGCCACGGATGAGCTGGGGCAGCTGGCCGGTGTAGCCGAAGACGTCGGGGTTCCAGAACACCTCGGCGCGGCGCCCGAACTCCCGCTCGAAGAAGCGCTGGCCGTACAGGAACTGGCGAACCAGGGACTCGCCCGCGGGCAGGTTGCAGTCGGGCTCGATCCACGTCCCGCCGACCGGCAGCCACTGGCCGCGCGCGACGGCGTCCTTGATGCGGGTGTAGAGCCCCGGCGCGCGGTCGCGGACCCACGCGTACTGCTGGGCCTGCGAGCACGCGAAGCGGTAGTCCGGGTAACGCTCCATCAGCCGCAGCTGGGTCGCGAACGTGCGCACGCACTTGCGGTACGTCTCCTCCAGCGGCCACAGCCACGCGGTGTCGATGTGCGCGTGGCCGATCGCGGTGATCTCGTGCGTGCTCGTGCCGTTGCGCCGCTCGAGCAGCGACGTGAGGATCGACCGGTCGCCCGTGTTGCAGAAGCGGTTGAGCTCGCGCAGCAGCTCGCCGCCCCACGCGTCCGCCTCCTCGTCCATCAGCGCCGAGAGCACGCCGAG